>NZ_JBMVQP010000036.1:0-33219 GCF_050522425.1 Myroides sp. C6-3
GAAATTCGCAACCAAGAAACGACAACTACCCTAACAGCATCAGGTGCTGGTGTATATGTATACAAAAACGAAGCAGCTGTCAAAGACAATACAGCGGGTATAACGATTAACGTGGTAGAAGATGTACAAGAAAACTTTGAGACCATCTTAAACGATACTACTGTTCAAGCTCTATTAAATACGTATTTAACAGCGAATGTAACCGCTGTAGAGGTAAAGGTTGATGCAAATGGCGATACGGTATTTGTGATTACAAAGGACGGAGCATTGACAGAAGTAAATATCACGGAGTTGATTCGCGATAATACATATGTTGCAACTTTGGAGTTGACAGAAAACACAAGTAATGCAGAAGGCGTACAAGCCGGATTTACGTTCCATGATGGTAAAAATGCAACGGTAGCAACTTTTGCTGAAACACTAACAAAAGTAAGTAAAGGTCAAGATTCCAATCAGCAAATTGCTTATTCGTATATAGATGAAACAGGTGTAGCTTCTACAACTCAAATCACCGTAACTCAGGATATTATTGATGATTTTGGGAAAGTATTAGCCGATGATACGGTGAAAGCGCTATTGCAACAGTTTATTGCTTCTGCTCAAGGAGATGTCGCTGTTGTACGATTAAATGGTGATCTTATCATTCAAACAGCAACAGAAGAATTTAACTTGAGCGAAGAAATTCGCAACCAAGAAACGACAACTACCCTAACAGCATCAGGTGCTGGTGTATATGTATACAAAAACGAAGCAGCCGTCAAAGACAATACAGCGGGTATAACGATTAACGTGGTAGAAGATGTACTGAATAATTTCGAAACCATTATTGAAAGTACGGAAGTACAAAACCTTTTGAGTACATATTTGACGAAAGAATTTGATGGAAACGTTACCTATAAAAATGGAGATTTCTATGTTACTACAGTTCAGAATAATACAAGTCATACAGAAAAACTAGAATTGAAAACAATGATGCAGGAATCAGGAGAGTCAATTTTAACTGATGGAGTAATTGGGGTTAAATCGAATGGGGGAGTAGGAACAGAAGTCGAAAAAGCAGTGTTGAAAAGTTTTACATTGTCTTTGAATGAAAATATGGTAACGACAAATCACATACAAGATGGAACAATTCAAGTAAGTGATTTAGCTGAAGCTGGTGCAAATCAAGTTTTAGTGACAGGTGCAGATAAAAAACCAGTATGGAAAGAACAAGCGAAGGTAACTCCTCAGTTTTTCTATATGCCTGCAGTAATATTTGATACTTCCGTAGCAGGAACAGCAACACGTGATTTATATGGTGAATACGTGAATCAATTTACAGGAGGATCAAGAACCTCATCAAATTCAGTGAGCTACCCTATTTCACATGGTCCAGCAGGAACTACACCAATGATGTATGGAGGTGGAATCGTTGGAAGTACAGGTGCTCCAGCGGATATTACTGTATTCGAAAACGATGAACTGTATTATTATGTTACGTATTATGATGAAGAGGTATTTGAAAATCTCTCTATTAGTGCGGATGGTAAATTGACCTATACCGTAAAAAGTGGTGCTACGTCAAGTTCATATATGAACATTGTATTTGTTATTAAGTAAATAATACAAAACAATCATTTAAGACAATTAAAAAGCAAAATGCGAATGATTGTAAAATAAAAAAGTACTATTCCTTGTATAAAGGAATGTATCGTTTATACAAGGTTACTTAATTTTTTTCATTGTAAGGGATTAGCTGAATACAGTTAATCCCTTCTTTATGTCTTTATGTTTAGGGGGGACTTGTTGGTTAAACGAAATAATAGTATACATATTCACTTTGTAAATGACGTAGAGTATTCTAGATAATAAAAATAAGTGTTCCTTGATTGTTGTGGCACAATAGTTGATAATTTGAGAATAGTGTGATTTATTATAAAAATAAAATATGTTTATTTACCTTTTAAGGTAATCGAAGCGAAATCTTTTTTTGTTTAAGAAAAAAGTCAAAAGAAGGACAGTTTTGAGATAAATTAGTAGATTTAAAATATGGTGTTCATCGAAATACCAAATGAAATTTGAAACACAAATAATGTGCGTCAAATGAGTTAAAAAAAACACTAACCTATGGGGGGAAAGTGAAACTAGTCAAAGTAAAAAGCGTATGAAAAAAGTTTGGTACACAAAATTTAGACACCTAATAACTTTATTTGTGGTTATTTGGAATGTAGTGGGAGGAATACAAGCTACTAGAGCAGAAGGGTCGAAAGATTTATATCCTGTAAATGCTAAAGGAGGAAGAGCTTATTTAAGAGCGAATGTAGAAGAAACTTTTGCATTCCCTTTCTCTAATCTTGGAGTACATTATGTCTATGCGGAAGAAGGAGAGCAAATCGCTTTAGCCTCTAATGCACAAACAACTTTTTTGAACTATATCTACTTGTATGATCCCAATGGAAATGAAGTTAAACTCGACATTAGTTCAGGAACTGGTAAAATCGGTTATCGATTAGAAGAGCTTGCAGGACCAAGACTACCTGGACAAGGTTATGGAGAATATCGTTATAAACCCATTTATTATAAGGTTCCTGTTGGGGGAACTGGAGTTTATCGAGTTGAGTTTCTAGGTAGTGATCGTTCTACATCTGGTGCATTAACATCAACTTATGATTATTCGCCAGCAACTGAATGGCCAAGAACAAAATATACCAATTACGTGGTTGCTTGGGACATCTCTGTCGCTAAACAAACAAATAATCTATGGCATTGGGTAAAGGGTCGTGTCTTTACAACGATGATTGCAATGAACAATCCTTCGTATGAAAATAATACATTTTTACCAGATAGTGGGTTTTACGGAACTTTTAAAGTCTTGACCAAAGATGGTTATGTATACCATGTTGACAACAATGGAAGTCAAGGTATATCTTTTACCTTTATGGTAAACAATCAAGGTTTTCATAAATTGGATGATCCAATGGCTCCTTCTTATGAGAGTATTCCAGCAAGATTGGTATCTGATGTTCAAAATAGATATCACGACCCCCGTACAGTTGATACCAATGGTGTAATTACACAAAAAATATTCTACAACATGCCTGATATCAATATGCCTCAACATGCTCCTGCTGCAATGGATGGGGGATCCACTTGGTTGAAAGTGCCTGAAAGACAGTTGAAAGTTTCAGATTTGAGCGTGATTAGTGCCGAAGGAGGTATGGCTAATCAAGGAGGGGGAGGAGCTTATATTCAGTTTGTAAACGAAACTGGTGGTGAGTATACAATTGAAATAAAGCCTAAAGCAGGTGCTACCTTTATTCCTCGTGTGCTAAAAGGTACTTGTATAATCGGTGAAAATAAAATCTATTGGGATGGAAAAGACGGAAATGGAAAAACAATTCTTGAGGGACTGGTTGATTTAGATATTGATATTGAGTTGCATGGCGCTGAGGTACATTTTCCATTTATAGATGTAGAATTAAATGGACATGGAACCGTTATTGAATTATTGTCTATGGATGGACAAACTGTTCGTTCTGATAAAGTATTTTGGGATGATACTAGCATTGGAAATGGTGGTGGCGATCTCGGCTCTAAATCAAGTCCGCGTAATGCAGGGCATTGGGTTATAGAAGAAGGTGTTTCAAGTAGAGAAAATGGACATATTTGGGGTAGAGGAACCAGTAGTATAAAAAATACATTTGGAGATAATCATGGAATCGATACCTGGACATTTATCAAAGGGGATGCTATTTCTACTCATTTTGAGGTTGAAATTAAAGTAGCCGATTTAGAAGTGGTGTCTGTTGTTTCAAATAAAGAAATCATCCAAACAGATGAAGAGGTGACCTACACTGTTAAAGTAAAAAACAATGGTCCTGATCAGGTAGAGAAAGCAACATTTTTCTTTCAAATCCCTACGGGGTTTATTCCAGTTGACTACGCTTATACAGCTGGTGTATGTGGACAAGAAAGGGGACCTCTTACATTTGACGAGACAAAAGGAAGATATACGAGTCAGTTGGATTTACAAAATCAATGTGAAGTAGTGTATACTATCAAAATTAAGGCTGTAAATCCTATAGTAGGCCCTGTTAATGTTGAGGCAGCTATTCTTCGCCCTGCGGATATTGTAGATCCAGATGCTTCCAATCAAGATGAAAATGTACCACCAACAGATCCACATTATGAATGTGAAAACAATGGGGTGGAAACACCCTGTAACAATATCAAAGAAAATGGGGCTGTAAATTATACAGATGTTTCTTTTTCATTGATCAAAGACGGTGTATTTAACGATTTGAATAACGATGGCTTTGCACAAGTAGGCGAAACGATAACATACACTTTACAAGTTGTAAATACAGGAAAAACCCCAATCGATGAGATTACTGTTACTGACCCTTTATTTGTAGGAGTGATCACTGAAACGCCTGTAAAAAGTGATAATTCTGATGCAACATTAAAGGCTGGTCAAACGTGGACCTATACTATAACTTACAACTTAACGAAACAAGATATTGAAAATAAAGGGGTTTATAACCAAGCAACTGTCAAAGGAAAAGATATTTTTACAGGAGAAGAAGTAGTAGAAACTTCTCGTTCAACAATACAACTAAAACCAAATGACTCAGGATACGATGAGAATAGACCCAATCACACCTATGTAGTATTACCTACAAAAGACTTGTTTATTTCCAATCCAATGGCACGTCAGCGAATGAAATAACTACATCGACAAATGCTTTTGTACCTATTGATTGAGGTAGGTAGCCTTATTGACCCTTGAGGAAGTAACGAAATACATATAAAGAGGACTAGCATGGCTAGTCCTCTTTTTTATGTGAGAAAAGGGAAGAGAGTTAGGAAAGAAAAATACGGCTCAAAAAATGATTTTATAGCTATTGGTATAACAATTTGTGATTTTTTTTATTTTTCATATCGTTGATTTTTAAGTATTTAAGTTTTTGTGTGTGAATAAAGTTCTAAAATAGAGACTTTTTGGCATAATGGTTGATAACTTATAAATATCAAGTTTTATTTAAAAAATCAAAGAAAGAACATAGGGGAAGGAAGAGCATTTAAACGACAGAAGAATGCTTCTTTTTTTGATGGACAGCACAGGACTTGATCTATAAAAAACGAGAGAAGAAGCTTTCACCCTTAGATAAAAAAAAGCATGAAGAAAAGTAACAAAGTCATCGCATTAGTAGTTGGATTTTACAGTATCGTCAACTACGCTCAAAACGCCGCTTCAATCACAAATGAAGGTGTGTTGTTTGTTTCAACTGGAGAACTGATTTCTTTTGAAGGTAACTTTATAAATACGGAAGAAGGAAATGTAAACAACGATGGAACAGCCATTTATTATAACAGCTTCATTAATGATGGAGCGTATGGAATGACAACCCATAAGAATACATCTGTAACCCTATTTACAACAGGAGAGAACACGACAAAAGCCAAGCAAATTGCCGGAAATCAATTGGCTTCATTTCACCATGTCGTTTTTAATAGTGCGGTTAACCAGGTGGCGTTTGACCTAAAAAATAACATTGATGTTTCCGGAAATGTTGATTTTCAAAATGGAATCATTCAAGTAGATTCTACCTACAACCCCATAACGAAACTCTCTAATGGGATGTTTACCTTCAAAAAAGGGGCAACAGTAGAACATGTAAGTGATGCTTCTCACATTCAAGGAGCAATTGAAAAAATAGGAAACGAAGCATTTACTTACCCTAGTGGAGACAAAGGAAAATATCGTTATGCTCGTATTTCTGCTCCTAAGGGAACAACGGATGTTTTTGTTGGTGAATATGTGTACAACGACTCTGCTTTTTTTGATGCACGTCCGAATGCAGTAGGGGTAGTAAAACAAATCAACAAGCAAGAATACTGGATCATTGATAAAGGGAGTGAAAAACAAAGCGACGTATTGATCACCTTGAGTTGGGATGAAGATACAACAGCTCCAGATGTTTTAACTAATCCAGAAGAAGATTTACACATCGTGCGTTGGGATCCTAAACAACAGCTTTGGGTAGATGAAGGGGGAGTAGTAGATATGTCAACCAAAGAAGTAACTACAGTTGCTACCGTACAAGGATATGGATTCTTTACGCTAGCTACAGTTAAAAAAGAGTGGGTGACAGAGGGGGATGTCGTGATTTACAACCTTGTTTCGGCGAATGGCGATGGCAAAAACGACTACTTTATCATTGAAAATATTCGAAATTACCCTAATAATAAAGTGGAAATATTTAACCGTTGGGGAACACGTGTATATGAAACGACAGGATATGACCCTCATGGCGATGGTAGTGAAAATGTATTCAAAGGCTATTCCGAAGGTAAAGCAACCCTTGACAAAGGAAGTAAGCTTCCAAGTGGAACATACTACTATGTGGTAACCTACGAATACAAAGATGACAACGGAAGTCGAATGATTAAAAAAGCAGCAAACCTACACCTAGAAACAAATTAAAAACAAAACTCAATGCAAAGAATTAACGCAATAAAAGTACTAGTATATATCGGAATCTTTTTGTTTAGCATGCAACAAGCTTTTGCACAACAAGATCCACAGTATACACAATATATGTATAACCCCGCAACGATCAACCCTGCTTATGCAGGAAGCGTGAGCAAAATGAATATTTTTGGTCTATATCGAACGCAATGGGTTGGATTAGAAGGAGCTCCCAAAACAGCGCATTTATCCGTTACTACTCCCTTAACAGATACCGGATTAGGGTTGGGGGTACACCTAATGAACGATCGACTCGGCGTAACAGATCAAAATAGTTTAGCTCTCGATTTGGCTTATACTATAGACTTAGATTACGAATACAAACTAGCTTTTGGTTTAAAAGCTGCTGGTTCACTGTTGAATGTTGATTACAACAAACTTCATATTTACGATGGTACAGATCCTATTGCAGCATCCAATATAAAAAATAAGTTTTCTGGAAATGTCGGCGCTGGTATTTTTCTCTATTCAGAAAAAGCTTATGTTGGACTATCCGCACCCATGGTTTTATCAAGTAAGGTGTACAATGACAACGATTACAAAGTGATGACGCAGAAACCACATTTTTACTTGATGGGAGGGTATGTATTTGATCTAAACTATCAAGTGCAATTCAAACCAGCTGCCCTAGTAAAAGCTACTGCTGGAGCTCCGTTACAAGTAGATTTAACCGCAAACTTCCTGTTTAACGATAAATTTACCGTAGGAGCAGCTTATCGTTGGGATGCCTCGTTTAGTGGATTAGCAGGATTTCAAGTGGCAGATAATCTGTTTATCGGCTATACATATGAAGCAGGAACTAGTAACCTAGCGAAATACCATTCAGGCTCTCATGAAATATTCATGAAGTTTGAATTGTCTACCAAGCAAAGAAAAAAAGTCGCCCCTCGATTTTTCTAAAAATAGTTCATAATTTTTTTTATTGTTAACGCTGTTTGTAACCAAACAGCATAGGGGAGAGGAGTGGTTCTGTAGAATCACTCCTTTTTATATTTAAAATGGTTCTCCGCGCTTTTCAATGGTTTAGTTAGATTCTAATAAAATAAAGCGCTCCGTTAGAACAAGTATCTTAAAATTGTAATGTCGAGCAATATATTCAACTGTTTGACGGGTATAAATAAAAACATGGGTTTCATCTTTGCGATAATACCACGATTCAAAAGGCTTTTGATTTTCGTACAGATGGGTCATGATAAATAACAAACCCTTAGGTTTTAACAAGCTTTTTAAATGGATTATTTCTTGATGAGGATGATGAAAATGTTCGAAAACTTCACAACTAAAAATATAGTCATAGTGGAAGTTAACGTAGGATTTGTCTGGATAAAAGTAAGGATCATAGAGGTTAATTGAATAACCACGCTCAACCAGTTGCTTGGTGATCACAGGTCCTTTGCCACACCCAAAATCCAAACCTAGGGTGTTGGGCAATAGACGCTCCAATATAGCATTGGTAATCGGTGAAGTGAATTTTTGATACCCTAAATTATGAACATCGTTATTGTGAAATTCGTAGTGGCGTTTTTCCTGTTCTGATGAAAAATAAGAAGCTATATCTCTGACATAAGCAAAACAAGTTCCACAGTGATAGTACAAAGAATCAATCTTATTCGTTAAGGGGTGTTGACATAGAATACAATTCATCGGTTTATTTCGGTGTTTGTTATTTGTAGTTGAAGTCAACATCCCTCCCTGCGGTTGACCCTTTGTTAAACACTAACTTCATGCGTAAAGATAGTACTAAATGACAAAGCTTGTCCAATCTTTAATAAAAAAGCAGGATACAGCATAGAATAATCTACTAAGGGTATACTGCTAGGGGAGGATGCTACATACTTTGTTTGAGGTGAGTCCATAGTGAGTCCATAGTGAGTCCATAGTGAGTCCATAAAAAAAAGTGTTTTTAATAGATTCACTATGGACACACCATGAAGATACCATCGAGACATATCAAGCATAGTGGGACTAAAGTCAGGGCAGCAATCAACCAATCATCGATCACTCCTCAATACATATAAATTCAAATACTCCTCTTTGGGATGTATAACTTTGACGAATTGAAAACCCAAACGAGTTAGTAATTTGATGGAGCTTTTATTTTCAGCTAAGGTCGTAGCATAAAGTTTAGCATAAAATGGATTTCTCTTGAGTTTTTCAACTACGCAATGAGTTGCTTCATAGGCATACCCTCTATTGGTGTATTCTGGTAAAAAAGCAAAACCAATATCGTGCGCATCTAAGTAATCGCGTTTAATCAATGAGAGGACACCAATGGGAGTTTGATTTCCTTTTAGGCGCACAGTCCAATAGGTATAATCGGGAGTGTCTAAAATATTTTGAATGTAAATCTGAGCGTCTAAAGCACTATAAATATTTCGATTACCTATAAATTTGAGCCAACTAGGACTATTGACAAGTGCAATAAAAAAAGCATTATCGCAGTGATCTAGTGGAGTGAGAAATAAGCGCTGTGTTTCCATTTGAACCGTTTTTTTGTGAGCCCCCTAACTTGATTAAAAAAGGACTCTGAATGATCCTTTTTTTGTGTAATTAGAATAAAAATAGCTTAATTTTAAAAAAAAACAGCAGTTTTTTTTATATAAAAAATAGCAGAATAAAATAAATTAAGATAAGTTGTTCCAATTTTACGCATGATAATTTAAGAATATTGCAGTACTATTTGATGAAAACGAAACTGTTCATGCTATTAATGTTTAAAATATGTTGTATTTTGCAGCCGCTACAAAACGATAGAAAATGAAAAATAAAACGAATCTATTAGCCGTGTTATTGTGCTTAATTTCCTTTAATTTGAAAGCTCAAATTTTGGAGATTTACAGTAATACTAGTGCGCAAGAATATTTAGGATGCCTAAATTGTCCTTCTGAGAATAAAAATTCAGTTTGGAATTCCCATGGAATTTACGGCAACGAATACAATAAAAAATCAATTTGGAATAAGTACGGAATCTACGGTGATGATACGAGTAATTACTCTCCGTGGAATCAGCATGCTGAAAAACCGCCGATCATCAAAAAAGAAGGAGAGTTTCACGGTTACTTTACGCTGAATGAAATTATGGGACAACGTGTAGAGGTTAAATTAACGCGTATGTTATACGATTACTATATTGACTTGAAAGAAGATCCAACCAATTGGTTAGAGATTGAAGAACAGTTAAAAAAGAGATAAAACAAAGGGGGATTAAAAGCGATTTTAATCCCCCTTTTGTTATTTAGAAGATTTGCGATTTTAATACGAAAAAGTAAGATTAAGTAGCTAAAGTGTAACGAATAACTACAACAACCAAAAGGTCAATCAGTTTTAGGCTTGCTTTACTAAGGGGTGTAAACAGAATACCCTCCGGTTTTTGACTAGATTTAGACAATAGAATAAAGGAGATCAACGGTATTTTAGAATTATTTACATAAAAAGCAGTAAATTGCAGGTAAATTAAAACAGATACGATTATGTCAGAAAAAATAACTCCAGAACAAGCGATTGCACTAGAAAATCAATACGGAGCACACAATTACCACCCCCTTCCTGTTGTCCTAACAAAAGGTGAAGGTGTCTACGTTTGGGACGTTGAAGGTAAAAAATATTATGACTTTTTATCTGCGTATTCAGCAGTTAATCAAGGACATTGTCATCCGCGAATTGTTGAAGCGATGACCAAGCAAGCGAATACATTAATGCTAACTTCTCGTGCTTTTTACAATGATCAGTTGGGAGTTTACGAAAAGAAGATTACCACTTTAATGGGGTATGATAAAGTATTGCCAATGAACTCTGGAGCGGAAGCTGTAGAAACTGCACTAAAAGTTTGCCGTAAATGGGCCTATGAGAAAAAGGGAATTGCGGAAAATCAAGCTAAAATTATCGTTTGTGAAAATAATTTCCACGGAAGAACAACGACAATTATTTCGTTCTCAAATGATGAAGATGCAAGAAAAAATTATGGGCCTTATACAGAAGGATTTATTCGTGTAGCTTATGATAATATCGATGCACTTCGCGCAATTTTAGAAAAAGACAGTGCTAGTATTGCTGGGTTTTTAGTTGAGCCAATTCAAGGAGAAGCAGGGGTGTACGTACCAGCAGCCGGTTATTTAGCTGAAGCAAAATTGTTGTGTGAACAACACAATGTTTTATTTATTGCGGATGAGGTACAAACAGGAATTGCCAGAACAGGTAAAATGTTGGCGATCCAACATGAAAACGTAAAAGCAGATATCCTTGTACTAGGAAAAGCTTTATCAGGAGGAGCTTATCCAATTTCGGCTGTGTTGGCAGATGACGAAATTATGAAAGTAATCAAACCAGGTCAACACGGATCTACTTTTGGAGGTAACCCAATGGCTGCCGCAATCGCAATGGCTGCTTTAGATGTTGTTTTAGACGAGAAATTAGCAGATAACGCTGAGCGTTTAGGACAATTGTTTAGAAGCGAATTGACAAAATACATCGAAACAAGTAACATCTGTTCTTTAGTACGCGGTAAAGGGTTGTTAAATGCTATCTTAATCAACGATACAGAAGAGAGCGATACGGCTTGGAATATTTGCTTGAAGTTGAGAGATAATGGATTGTTAGCGAAACCTACCCACGGAAATATTATTCGTTTTGCACCACCTTTGGTAATGAATGAAGAGCAATTGTTGGATTGTGTGTCTATTATTGTAAAAACATTAAAAGAATTCGAAAGATAATTTATAATGTTGCGTTTTTTGTTTCTTTTTTTTGTTATAATTTAAAATAAAAGTAGTAATTTATGAAAGCTTTGTTAGTCGTTGATTTGCAATATGATTTTTTGCCTAATGGAGCCTTAGCCGTTCAGGAAGGAGATTTAATTATCCCTCCTATTAATGCGATACAAGATCGTTTTGATCTGATTGTTGCAACGCAAGATTGGCATCCTTTGGATCACCAAAGTTTTGCTTCTCAACACCCCGATCAATGCGTATATGATGTTGTTGATCTACAAGGACAACCGCAAATACTTTGGCCCAACCACTGTGTGCAGGGAACTCCAGGTGCTGCATTTAGTAAGGCATGGAACAGTGCTAAGGTCGCCGCCGTTTTTAGAAAGGGAATGGATAAACAAATCGACTCCTACAGCGGGTTTTACGATAACAATAAGGTCCATTCAACAGGACTTTTAGGCTACTTAAAAGACAAGAAGGTAACAGAAGTGTACGTCTGTGGACTAGCAGCTGAGTTTTGTGTGTTTTATACCGCAATGGACGCGAAAAAAGCAGGATTTAAAACCTTTTTTTTAGATTTTGCAACTAAACCCATAGCTGCAGAGGGACTTGAAAAAGCAAAGGAAATAATGACAGAACACGGTATTGGGATCGTTGCTACAAGCGAAGAATTAAACAAGTAAATGAGAAAATACAACGCAGGGAATTTTTTTAAACATACATATTGTGAATGGACGGAAGTACCGCTAGATAATATAGCCAATCTTTCACCCAATTTTAAAAGTGAAAAAGGCAGTCGTTATTTTTTTACATCAACAGGTGTTTTTAGATATGCGAATCATTGGGGAAGAGTTGCGAACTGCCGATGGAAATTACGCTCAGCAAACAAAACGAGTCAAGGGTATGCCCTTGGATATGCTCCTTGGTCTAGCTTTTATCCCAATGATGAAAAAGAAAAAAACTATGTTATAAGTGTTAATCTTTTACAAAAAGAAGTGACCTTTACGCATTATGCCTGTCTTAGTGATAGCAAAGCGTTCCGTAGAAATGCAAATGATACGGCCAAACGCATTGTCGAAATTAAAAAAGTTCTTCTTTCGGACGAATGGTTTAAATATATGAATCATCCCGATCAAGAAGAAGTTAGAAAATATTTAATTACGGGTCTTGTTAACACCAATAAAAGCTTAATCGAATTAAAACGCAGCTTTTTGTCAAGTTAACAACATGACCAATAATGAGAATATGTATAATTAAAAAGCAAAAACAATGAAAAAGATCACCATGATTACAGCGTTATTGTTAGCAAGTATGACAGTAGCACAAGCACAAGAAAAAGGTAAATTAGTAGAAGTACCAAAATTATCTGAAAAGGTGGGAGCTACACCAATCAAAAAAGGAAACTGGATTGTTGGAGGGGCTTTAGGATCTACAGGGTATAGTTTTGAAGACGAAAGTTTCAATATCAACATCTCTCCAAGAGCAGGATATTTCATTTCTGATGGTATTGCGGTTGGTTTAGAATTAGGTACTGGATTTACTACGCATAAAAAACCACTAAAGAATGAATGGAACTACAAAGTAATGCCTTTCGTTCGTTATTACTTCCCAGAAGGAGCTAGCGAAACAGGACGTTTCTTCGGACAAGGTGGAGTAGGTATTTCTGGAACTGACGGGTCTACAAGCGAAACTTCTTTTGCTTTCGCAATCAATGCAGGGTACTCTCACTTCGTAAGCCGTAACGTTGCTTTAGAAGCTATTGTAGGATACAACTACAGTAAATCTAACCAAGCTAATGCTACCGCTCAAAATGGATTAGGTATCGCATTTGGTTTCCAAATTTTCTTAGGAAAATAGTCTAGTAAGATTTTTTGTTTTAAAATAAAAAGGGTATTTCAGCAATGGGATACCCTTGTTTTTTTAACAGTTAACAGTTAACGGTAGATTGTCTAAAAATAGAAAGTGCTTTCTTTAACCTAAAATCTCAACGATCAACAACCAACAAAAAAATGAACTAATCCGTACATTCCATTAATAGCAAGTCTCCGCTTTCATACGTAATACTTACAAGACCGTCTTCTACAACGCTATTGCTTGATCCCGTTCGAACCCCAAGGGTTAAGTCTTCCTGATGTAAAGGGTACTTTAAGTTCGTCGTTGTAATACCCCCTGCATGACCTATGGGAATTAATGATAAAATGCTGTCTTTGGTATACCACTTCTTATAGGTCGAAGGCAACCTAAATATTTTAGAGTAATCGTCAAGGATAACAATTTTCATCGTATCTCTATACTTGATTAATGTAGTGATATTTGTAAAAGTATGATCCGCTCTTTTGCCTGTTGCCCACAGAACATTAGCTGCTTTAATTCCTTTTGCAAGTAAAAAATTAAGTGCTTTTTCTAAGTCGGTCGTTTCTTGATCTGGACAATGAACAATTTCCAAGGGATATTGTTTTTCTAAATAAGGGGTAGGGTCAAAATTGCGATCAAAATCTCCAATCAATACATCGACTTTTATATTTAATGCGATTACTCGTTCTATAGCCTCATCTAAGACCACAATATACGGCGACCATTCTAATAATTGATCTAGTAAGTCTTGACTACATGCCGCTCCATTGGCAATAATTAAAGCGGGTTCTTGATCATCTCGAACAATGTGATGTGATGACATAAATTAGTTCTTGCGTTTGTTAGAACAAAGTAAAACAATAAATCCAACTAAAAGTCTTTTTTTAGAGTGAAAAAATAGATAAAACACAAAATAGCGCTATCTTTGATAGCTATTCTAAGAAGTAAAAAAATGGATTTAACACAAGAACTATGGTGGGAGCAATACCAACAAGATGACAAAGGCGTTATCTTAGATGTTCGCACCGATGAAGAAGTGGAAGAACAAGCGATTCCCAATGCGATTAATATTGATATCTATTTAGGTCAAGGTTTTTTAGATGCAGTGGAACAACTGGATAAAACAAAAAACTACTACGTTTACTGTAAAGCAGGAGGGAGAAGCAATCAGGCTTGTTTATTAATGAATCAACTAGGTTTTGAAAATACATTTAATTTAGTAGGAGGAATTACGGAGTGGGAAGGACCAACGGTATAAAAAGTCAACACATGTTGACTTTTTTATTACCCCAATCACACCGTAGCAGCTTCATTTAAAATCCCTTATTGTCGTTTTATGACTCGTATTCATTTTATCGTAAATCCTATTTCAGGTAAAGGAAAACACAATATTACCGAAACACACATTAAAACTTTTTTTCCCAGTGAGGAATATGAAGTTGTTGTTCATTTGACACAGCGAAAAAAACACGCCATCGAATTGACAAAGCAGGCACTAGCGCAAGGAGCAACTATTGTTGTGGCTTGTGGCGGAGATGGTACGATTCACGAAGTTGCTACTGAACTGGTGGGGAAAGAAGTGATTTTTGGTATTGTTCCTGTAGGATCTGGTAATGGACTGGCATCTAATTTAGCCATTCCAAAAGATATTGACAAAGCTCTACAATTAATACGCCAACAAAATGTCATGGCTATGGATGTGGGCAAGTTAAATGGAGCGTATTTCTTTAGTAATATGGGATTTGGAATTGATGCAACAATTATCGAACAGTACGAGAAATCAGGTAAACGAAAATTAGGCGCTTATATTCGCGCAGCTTTGAATTCGGCTCAACAGTACCAAGCCAAACAAATGCGTGTAACTTATAACGGACAAACTAAAGTCGTAAACCCGCTGTTGCTGTTTATTTCAAACTCCAATGAAATGGGATATAGCATGAGCTTAACCCCCAAAGCAAGTTTAACGGATGGGTTGTTGGATTATCTGATGGTGCCGAAGATTGGAATCTTAAAACAATTGACCTTTGGATTGTATGTTCTCCTAAAAAAAACAGAGAAATTTAGACGAACTGATTATGTACAAACGTCTAAAATTGAAGTTGAAATTAGTAATAATCCAAAAAATGGCGTTCAAATAGATGGGGAGTATTGTGAATTTGATACCAACCATTTTGTAATTGAAGTCGAACAAAAAAGTTTAAAAGTAATTTGTTAGTATAAAAACGTTTTTTTGGAATAAAAACAACACAAAATCGTGTAAAGAGTTATTTTAGAAAAGCGTACATTTGTACTTCATATATAAACATCAAAAAAGTTAAAAATAGTATGAATTCATTTGACGTAGTTGTAATTGGTTCAGGGCCTGGTGGATATGTAGCTGCGATCCGTTGCGCCCAATTAGGTTTTAAAACTGCAATTGTAGAGAAATATGCTACATTAGGAGGAACTTGCTTAAACGTAGGTTGTATTCCTTCAAAAGCATTATTAGCTTCTTCTCACTTAGTAGAAGAAATGAAACATTTTGCAGAGCATGGTATTGAAGTAGCTGGAGACGTAAAAGTGGATTTAGCTAAAATGATCGAACGCAAACAAGCAGTGGTGGACCAAACATGTTCAGGAGTGAAATTCTTAATGGATAAGAATAAAATCACAGTTTTTGAAGGAGTGGGATCATTTGAAAATGCAACTACAATTAATGTTACAAAAAATGATGGTTCAGTAGAGCAATTCGAAGCAAAACACACCATTATTGCGACGGGTTCTAAACCATCTACTTTGCCTTTCATTCAATTGGATAAAGAGCGTGTTATCACTTCAACAGAAGCGTTAAAACTACCTGAAGTACCGAAGCACTTGATTATCATCGGTGGAGGAGTAATTGGATTAGAATTAGGACAGGTTTACATGAGATTAGGAGCGCAAGTTTCTGTTGTAGAATTCGCGGATCGTATTCTTCCAACAATGGATGGAGCTGTTTCTAAAGAATTGACTAAAGTTTTAAAGAAACAAGGAATGAAGTTCTATACTTCACACAAAGTACAAGGTGTTGTACGTGAAGGGGATGTAGTAAAGGTTTCTGCTGAAGATAAAAAAGGAGAAATTGTTACTTTAGAAGGAGACTATACTTTAGTAGCAGTGGGTCGTCGTCCGTATACTGATGGATTAAACGCAGAAAAAGCGGGCGTGAAAGTAACGGAAAGAGGACAAATTGAAGTAAACGATCACCTACAAACGACAGCTTCTAATATTTACGCTATCGGTGACGTAGTTCGCGGAGCGATGTTAGCGCATAAAGCGGAAGAAGAAGGAGTAATGGTGGCTGAATACTTAGCAGGTCAAAGACCACACATCGACTATAACTTAATTCCAGGTGTTGTTTATACTTGGCCAGAAGTAGCTGCTGTTGGTAAAACTGAAGAGCAACTAAAAGCGGAAGGTGTGGCTTACAAAGTTGGTAGCTTCCCATTCAGAGCTTTAGGGCGTTCTCGTGCAAGTGGTGACCTAGATGGATTAGTGAAAATTATCGCTGACCAAAACACAGATGAAGTTTTAGGTATCCATATGGTTGGTGCTCGTGCTGCAGACTTAATTGCTGAAGCAGTAACTGCGATGGAATTTAGAGCTTCTGCTGAAGATATCTCTAGAATGTCTCATGCGCATCCAACGTTTGCAGAAGCAATCAAAGAAGCTGCTTTAGCGGCAACTGACAATCGCGCATTACACGTATAAGTATTTTAAGAAATATATATGTTAAAAAAAGAGCCTAAATGTCTATTTAGGCTCTTTTTTATGTATTGTGAAACAAAAAACAATATATTTGTTTTCTTAAATACTTAAAACCAAAAGCGAAATGAAAAAAATATTAGCTGTGTTATTCGGCGCTATTGCAATAGCTGCATGCTCTAGTAGTGATGATAACTCCTCTTCTGTTGATCCTATTTTTTCTCAACCTTATACAGAACTTACCAATTTAGATGAATTGGTTTCTGGAAAATGGGCCTATGTAGGAAATAAAATAGGTGATAGACAGGTTGGTTTGGTTAGTGAATCGAATGAATGTAAGAGAAAAGATTATTTAGTGGTACACCGTACAGATGCTTCAATAGCTATTGATTCATTATCTTATAATAATTATGGATTAATGGTCAACAACAATCAGAGAGAGTGTACAAGTGTTTTTGAGTTTCCTAGAATCGTTAGAAACCTAAGTTTAGATTCAGCAGGTTTTGTAAATGTTCGTATTACAGATGATTATTTACACCGCGAAGTAATTGAAATTAAGAATGATAAAGGAGAAATAGAGAAAAAAGAAATCTTTACGCGAAAAAGAAAATCTCCTGCTCACTATGAAGGAAAATTAGAGATGGGATTCCAAGCTGGATATTTACGTGTTGAAGATTACTTATCGGATTACCGAAGATTGAAAAACGAAAAAGTTTATTTATACTTCAAAAAAATGTAATTTTATCTAGCTTATAAAGACAAGCTTCTATTTTTTAATAGAAGCTTTTTTTATTCCAAGGAATTTTGTCAATTGTTTTATAACTTTGTGTTTTTAATTTAGAGCGAAGATTATGGATATAAAGACACTGGTTCATCATAACCTCGATGAATTATTGTATTTAGCAGATAAGAAGGGAATCTTAAATACAGATTTAGTCGTTAAAATAGGTGCTTTTGTTGGTGCAGCCTTACTGAGAGGACGCTATGCAGATAAAAAAGAAGTAACTACAGAAGAAATTAACGGTGTTTTCGGTATTATTGGCGACTTCTGTAAGTTGAGTTTTGGACGTAGTTATACCAAAGTACACTTTAAAAAAATGACAACTTTAGCGTTAGAACTAATGCAAGAGACGACTTTCGATGCAGATGTAGAGGATTTTATTCGAGAATTACAGTCGTAAATGTAAAAAAAACAAAGATACGATCAAGGATAACAGGAGCGCTGTTATCCTTTTTTTTGCATCAAGTTTAAGGGAGATGACAGTATAGTAGTAAAAAAAGTTAAATTAACAAGGTAGAAGTAAATAACGCTTGTTGTGTCGTTCTTATGTTGTTAATAGACTTGCGATATCTTCTGTAAAGAAATATCTTGTACCTTTCCAAAAAATATGCACAATAATTAATATTTATACTTGTATAATGATTCATATGAATAGATTATATCCCCTTAGCTTAGGTCTTTTTTTACTAGCTTCAACGTTGGGATATGGACAAAAGAAACCCCTTGATCACAGTGTTTACGATAGCTGGGAGAGTATTGGGCAAAAGAAAATTTCCAATGATGGAAAAGCAATCGTCTATCAGGTTGTACAACAAGAAGGCGATAAGAAATTAGTGATTGATTTACTGCAAAAGGAGTTCAAACAAACTTTTTCTCGAGGAGAAAACCCATCTATTACCGTTGATTCTAAGTATTTGGTGTATACAATCAAACCTTTTTACACCGACATAAAAGCGGTAAAAAACAAAAAGAAAAAAGAGGAGGAATTAGCTAAAGACTCCTTGGGTATTTTTAATATAGAGACACAAGCACAGGTAAAGATTCCTCTCGTAAAGTCGTTTAAATTAGCGGAAAAAGGAGGGAATACCCTGGTGTACTTGCTAGAGAAGGAGCCAGATACCACCCAAACAAAAAAAGCGAAAGGTCCCAAAAAAGAGGATAAGAATGAGCCTTTAACTCTTGTGGTTCGCAATTTAGAAACCACTTCTGAAGAACGCATCGAAAATGTGACGTCCTATTTCCTAGATGAAAAGGGCAATTACCTTGTTTATGTAACCGAAAACCCAACACCGAAGAAAAAGGAAACGGACAAAGAAGGAGAGGATAAAGAAGGAGAGGATAAAAAAGGAGAGGATACAACTCAAAAACTTGACACAACGTATGGTGTATTTGCTTTGCAGCTAAAAACGAGAAAGACAACGACCTTGTTTAAGGGAGAAGGGAGTTTTTCTCAATTTAGCTTTGATAAAGAAGGGAAGCAAGTTACATTCGCTTATTCTGGAGATGAAGAAAAAGCGTTGGTTAAAAATTACACGCTTTACCATGCTGTTTTACCCCATGCGGCTACAGCCTTAGTTGAAAATACAAAAAAAGGAATGCCTGTGGACTGGGTGGTTTCTGAGAATTACACGCCTCAATTTAGTAAAAATGGCAAGCGCTTGTACTTTGGTATTGCGCCAAAACCTATACCGAAGGATACTACATTAGTAGCAGATGATCATGCAATAGTAGATATTTGGCATTACAAAGAGGATTATTTACAACCTCAACAATTGGTCAACTTAGAGAAAGATTTGAAAAAATCGTATGTAGCAACTATCGATTTAACGAAAACAAATCACATGATTGCCTTGGCGGATGAAACAATCAATTATACGAGTTTAGTTGACGAAGGAAATGCTAATCTAGTCTTTCAACTGTCAGATTATGGAAGACGCGTAGAAAGACAATGGGATATTTCTGGTGTAAGTTCCTACTATCTTGTTGATGTGACTACGGGAAAACGCAAAGAAATCATCAAAGATCTTCCAGGAAGAGCAACTATTGCACCAAAGGGAACTGCCGTTGTTTTTTACAATAGCGAGGAGGGAAATTGGTATGCATATGACGTCAAAACAGCAACTGTAAAACAACTAAATAAGGGAATTACTGTTTCTTTTGCAGAGGAAGAATTTGATATGCCTGATTTTCCTTCTTCGTACGGAATTAAAGGTTGGACAGCTAACGATGAATCCGTTTTAATTGGGGATCGCTATGATATTTGGGAGTTTTATTTAAAGGGAAATAAAGCGCCTCGTATGATTACGAATGGATATGGACGTAAAAACAACCTCGTTTTCGATTTACTTCAACTGGACGACGAGAAAAAATCATTCAATAGAAATGAAACAATCCTTGCTACGGTATTTAATACCGAAACTAAAGAAGCGGGTTATTTCTATGTACAGTTCAAAAATGCAACAGATCCAACGAAGATTCTCCTGGAAAACTACAGTGGATATTCTTCGTTGAGCAAAGCTAAAGATGCTGCGGTATATGCTTTTACTAAAGGTAATTTTACGCAATCGAACGATTTATATGTTGGAGAAACTTTAGATCAAGCGAAGCGTTTGACGAAACTAAACGCACAACAAGAAGAATACAATTGGGGAACTAATGAATTAGTTCATTGGACAACGCCAAATGGATATGAGGCAACAGGTGTTTTGTTTAAACCAGAAGATTTTGATGCAACCAAAAAATACCCGATGATCGTGTATTTTTATGAGAAATTATCGGATAATTTAAATCGCTATGAGGCACCTGCGCCAACGCCTTCTCGTTTAAATATCCCTTATTTTGTTAGTAATGGTTATTTGGTGTTTACTCCGGATATTAGTTATACAGATGGTTTTCCAGGTAAAGCTGCAGAAGAGTATATCAACTCAGGTGTTGACTTTTTAAAGCAAAACGACTGGGTAGACGCAGATAAAATTGGAATTCAAGGACAAAGTTGGGGCGGGTATCAAGTAACGTATTTAGTTACGGTTACTGATCGATATGCTGCAGCGTGGGCGGGTGCTCCTGTTGCTAATATGACTTCAGCTTACGGAGGAATTCGCTGGGGTACTGGAATGAGTCGTCAATTTCAATACGAAAAAACACAAAGTAGAATTGGTAAAACGCTGTGGGATGGGTATGAGTTATACATTGAAAATTCACCACTGTTTAAAGTGCCAGCGATAACCACTCCTTTAGTGATTATGCACAACGACAACGACGGTGCTGTTCCATGGTATCAAGGTATCGAAATGTTTATGGCTATGCGCAGATTGGAAAAGCCTGTTTGGATGCTAAACTATAACGGAGATGAACACAATTTGATGAAACGTCAAAATAGAAAAGATATTCAAATTCGTCAACAACAGTTTTTTGATTATTACCTTAAGGATGCGCAAGCACCAGTATGGATGGTTAAGGGAGTTCCTGCCGTTTTAAAAGGAAAAAACTGGGGATTTGAATTGACTAATGAGACAGTAAAGTAATAAAATAAAGGAAATAAAAATAAAGGCCTAGAGAAGTAAGATCCTCTAGGCTTTTTTGTGGGTTAAATCTTTGAAAATATGAAATTAGTACAAAAAAGATGATTTTATATATATTCTAAGCTGTACTTTTGAGGGGTAAATACAACCTGATTAATGAGGTTGTAGGATATAAAAATGCAATGAAAAAAATGATGTTATTCCTACTCGTTGCGCTAGGCGTATCTTGTATAGGAACTTCTTCTGATCAGAACCCTAAGCTTTCCTTTTACTACTGGAAAACGACATTTGCCTTAGATGATGTTGAAAGAGAAACCTTAAAAAACTTAGCGGTTAGCAAACTTTATGTACGGTATTTTGACATTGGTTTAAAGAATGGTATGGCCGTTCCTATTACTCCTATTATCTTTAAAGAAAAGGTACCTTTACTCGAAGTTGTTCCTGTTATCTACATTAAAAATGAAGTAGTGCGCAACGAAAAACTCAATGTAAAAGAGTTGGCAAATCAACTAGTGGATTTTGTACTCCAAATTAATGAGCGCAACAATATCGATAGCCAAGAAATTCAAATCGACTGTGATTGGACTTTGGATAGCAAGGATCGTTTCTTTGCTTTACTTGATCAATTGCACAAGGAAACGGAAATGAAGCTATCGGCAACTATTCGATTACATCAAGTGAAATTTGCTGCAAAAACGGGAATCCCTCAGGTCGATCGAGGGGTATTGATGTATTACAATATGGGGCGTATTGCTTCTGATTCTTTAAACTCTATATACGATCAACAAATAGCACAAAAGTATACGGGCGCACTCAAGGACTACCCTCTTCACTTGGACTATGCCTTGCCGATTTACGCATGGGTAGTACACAGCCGAAATGACCAAGTAGTGCGTTTGATTAGTCGTTTGCGTGTAGAAGATCTAAAAAAACAAGAGGATTTTGAGCAGTTTACACCCAATCAATTTGTAGTCCAAAAAGAAACAACGCGCTTTGGATTTGTTTTTCAAAAAGGAGATATACTAAAAGTAGAAAGTATCCAGGCTGATCAATTAAAAGAAATGACAAAAGAGCTGTATCGAGCAAGCGGAAAGTGTCCTAATGAAATAATTTTGTACGATTTAAATTCAAAAAATATCAATTACTATGATCAAGAAATCTTTAAAGAAATGGTACGTTGTAGGTAGTTTATCTATCCTTTTAGGTTCGGGTATCTATTCGTACGGGTGTGCAGATGGATGGTGGAGTTATTCAAGCATTTCTAACTTTACTCCTGAAGCTTTTGCCGATGCGTCTTATAAACCTTTGTTTTTTGCTCCTTATGACCGCTTTTACGACGGTGGTTATATGGATAACGCTGCTATGTTTAATGATGATATCGTTGAGGAATGGTCGGTTTATCTTCAAGGAAAACTAGATCGAGAAGAAATTAAAAAATACCTCTTGTCTAGTCAAGAATACGCAGGAGAAATTGATCAGCTTTACGCTAACCTAAAAGGCAAAAAAGCAACCTCTTGGAATTTAAAAGACGAACGCGTTCGCAATTTTGTTACATTCTTATACCAAGCTAAAGAAATTGAAAACTATTCCAATGATAGTTATAGCTATTGGGATTATGAGTCCTACGTAGCCAATTTAATGGAAGAGAATCAAGCGGATAAAGTAGAAAAAGTATACAAAAACTTAAAGAGTAAGGATGTGTTCTTTACCAATAGAATGTGGTTTCAAGTAATGAAAGCGAAATTCTATTCTACAAATCGAGCGAGTGCAATTCCTTTTTTTGAGCAAACGCAAGCAAAGCAACCCAAAAATAACTTGTACTATCGAGGATTGAGTTATGTAGCGGGTGCTTATTATCAAGCTGGGGATTACGACAAATCCAATGTGTTGTATGCAGAAGTATTTCATGCAAATCCAGCATTGCGTCAAGTGGCACTATACAACTATAAGCCAGTAGAAACAGAGCGTGTAAGGCAATTGGTAACTTCTATTTCTTCTAGTGAAGTTCAAGCAGCTGTTTGGGCAATGCAAGGGTATTATACCAATGCAATGGATGCACTTAAAGAAGTAGTGGCAATAGATAGTAAAAGTCCGCATGCCAATTATCTGCTAACGCGTTGGGTAAACGAACAAGAATCGTCTGTGCTTAAATACAGGGAAGAGTCATTTACGAGTAGTAAAGAATATTTTACGAGTCTAAAGAAAGCAATTGATCAGCCGGGGTTAGATTGGGTGAATCAGATGGCTGCACAACCACAAAACGTGAATAATCCTTCCTTGTGGTTAGTAGCAAGCGGTTACCTCTCTATCTTTAAAGGAGAGTACGAAGTAGCTGAAGCAGCATTTGCTAAAGCGAAAGAAGAAGCAAAAGGCAATGAGTTAATCCATAATCAAATTCGCTTATTTGGATTGATCAATAAAGTATCTCAACTAAGTAAGATGGATGCGAAGGCAGAGCAAGCAATCCTAACGGATATGCAATGGATCTATAAAGAAATTATGCCACAGCACAACTACGAAGATCCTTTTCGATATGAATATGCGATTCACTGGATACGCCAATATCTGGCGGCTATTTACAAAGAACAAGGAAATAGCGTGATGAGTGAAATCGTGTTTTCAAATTTGGACTTTTATGGCAAAGTTGACAATACTGTGAAGATGGAGAAATTTTTGTTGACACAAAAGAAAACAGCCTTTGAGCAGTTGATGGTGGATAGGTATGAGTACAACCTGAGTGATATTTATGAGAGAAGAGCTATTAATTTGTTTTATCAGGATAAAGTAGATCAGGCTATTGTAGAAATGAAAAAAGCAGAACCTGTAACGACAACATACAGCTATAACGACGAACCTTATGTGAAAACGTATCGAAATACAATCTTATTGGGGAATCCTTTTAACGGTAAAATTCAAGATTGTAACGACTGTGATCACGTTGCTAAACAAGCAGTAAAGTATACTAAACTGAGCTTTTTAGAGAAAGTAAAAGAAATGCAAGACAAGATAACGAAAGGTGAGGATGTGTTTAGCAATGCCTTGCTCGTTGGAAATGCTTTTTACAATGCGACTTATTACGGAAATGCACGGGTGTTTTATTACAATGCTTTGGTTAATGAATACGGAAATTTCATCTCTCCTGCGGAACGCAAGTATTTACTCAATATGAATATGGCTAAGAAATACTATGCTATAGCTAAAAAAGCAGCAACAACTAAAGAACAAAAAGCAAAGATGGCGTATATGGAAGCGAAGACGGAGCGCAATGAATTCTATGCCAACCAGTATCAAAACAAAACGTACTATTGGGGAGCAGGTTGGGATGATCCGATGTTTAAAAAATGGAAGGGATTCCAAGAATTAGCAACGCAGTACAGCGATACAAAATACTACCAAGAAGTGATTAACGAATGTGGTTATTTCAGAACTTATTTAGCTAAAAATCACAAGTAGATCTAAACAAAAAAACCAGCTGATAGCAGCTGGTTTTTGTTTTTCGGTATCAATTGATAAATTGCACTAAACTTAATTACATGCGATATTCATCGATGTAAGTCTGAAGTTTCTCAAAAATGCCTCTGGGGCATTTTCTAATTTTTCTAATTGATGCTTGGACAATACGAAGTTACTAATAACCCAATTTTTTGTATCATACAGCATAATTAAAAGCTCCTCTTGCAATTGTTGAGTGGGAAGCTGAGCCATGTTTTGTTGTTTCTGCTCAATTCCTTGTTGATTGAAAAATAATTTTTTCATTTCGGCTACTTTTTAAGAACGACAATCAATTTTGTAAGGGGCTTTGCTTGAATTAAATAACAAGTGTTGTTTTGTTACTGTAAAATTACGAAAAATATTTTTATTTTTAACTTAAAAACGTTAAAATATATTGTTTGTTGTCTTTTATTTGAAAATGAATGTAATTTTTTAAAATAAAAACAGGTTTTAATCCTCGATGATTACTAGCGTCGCTAGAAGTTTTGCTTCTGTTTGAGCATGAAACCTAAAGTGATTTTTTACGAGATAAAAGGTGTTTTTTAGTGATAAATAGAAAAATAACTATACGTAAATATGGATGAAAAAGACGACTAAGGATCAGATTTATATCCTTTTTGTTAAAAAAAAGATATAAACTACTAGATAAAAACAAGGAATATTGAAGGGGAAAAACTAATTTTTTATCTTTTATTTTTTTCTTTAGGATAAGAGGTCTATACAAGAATATTTGTGAAAAATTAGTTATTTATCCTCTAAATACGAGCGGTTTTTGCTATTTTTGAATAAAACTAAAAGACATTGAAGAAATTACTTATTAAAATAGGTAAAATTGTGGGTTGGATTGTGTTTTCAATCCTTGTTTTACTGATACTTTTAATTGTATTAGTACAAATACCCGCTGTTCAAAATGCCTTAAAAGACAAGGCCATATCTTTTGTTGAGGAAAAGATAGGAACTCCTGTTCAATTAGAAAAAATTGCGATTTCTTTTCCCAAAGAAATTGTAGTAAAAGGGCTTTACCTTGAATCCCAAGAAAAAGATACCTTGGTTTATGTTAAACATTTAGGAGTAGACATTGGTCTTTTTGGTTTAGTAAAAAATAAACTCAGTATCAATGCTGTTGATTTAGATGGACTAACAGCTCATGTCAAAAGAGATAGTCTACAGCGCTTTAATTTCGACTATATTATTGAGGCGTTTGCCACCGAAGAAGAAGAAAAGGAAGATACTCCCTCTTCTATGGTTATATCAGTTGGACAGCTTAACTTAAGTGGGGTTGCTTTAAAATTTGAAGATGCTTACGACGGGCATCAGGTTGATTTTAAATTGAATCAATTTCTTACGCGCTTTAGAGATTTTGATCTCGAACAAATGCGTTTTGCTTTACCCATGATAGCTGTTGATGGCGTTAATTTAACGTATCACAAAGAAAAACCACAAGGAGAACACCTTCCTCCTTTAGAAGAAACACGTTTACCGTCCGATGAACCCGAAACACCACTAGATTTAACGATTGGTGTTGTAGAACTAAAACAAACCAAGGTCAACTATCAAAGTGAGGAAGACTATATCCAAGCGCTTCTGTCATTAGACCAGTTTAGTGTGACGCTAAACAAACTCAACCTGGAAAAACAACAAGTTGATGTTCAAGAAATCTTGCTAAATAAAACCAAAGCAGAAATTCGCTTTTTACCTCGTCCTCAAATTGCAGAAGGTACAGCAAAGACAGCTGTTTCAGAATCAGATTCGCTACCGTCAACTGAACAAACCAGTTTGGGATGGAGTTTGGCCCTGCGCAATTTTGATATCAATGACTTGAATGTGCGCTATGACGATGACAATCAAAAGAAAGTGAAAGAAGGGCTGGATACCAATCATATAGCCGTTGAAAATCTTAATTTTAGTCTGAAAGATTTTCAATATACAGACGCTGGACTGAATGGTAATCTCAAGCATTTTTCATTTAAAGAGCAAAGTGGATTTTCGCTTACCAATATCAAAGCCTACTTCCAATACGGTCAACAAGCTTCATTTGTGAAGAACCTAAGTATTGAAACACCAAATACAAAATTTAATACAACCGCTGTATTCAACTATAATAGCTTAGCTCAGTTGGCTGATGAACTCGGACAGCTTTCAACTGATGTGGTAATTTCGGATTCTCATTTCGGATTAAAAGACGCTTATCTCTTACTGCCTGATGTTTTTAAAACCAAGGGATTAACCTCGATTAGTCAGCAGAAAATTGATATCGAATTAAGTGCCAAAGGTTTAGTCAGTGATTTGAACATCGAGAAGTTATATGTCAATATGTTGGGATCTACTTTTTTAAATGCAGCAGGGAAGATTAGAAATTTACCTGATGTAGAAAAAGCCTATGTTGATATCGCTATTAAAGATTTTCAAACTACAGCAAAAGACATCCAAATTTTAGCACCCTCTGATGTATTGCCCCAAGATATTGAAATTCCAGCTTTGATTCGCTTTACAGGAAAAGCAAAAGGAACACAACAAGATATTGCCAGTACCTTTAACTTAAAGACGAGCTTAGGTTCTATCGTTTTTGATGGAGCGTTTAATCAACGGGTAAAAAACAAAGAAAAGTACAGGGCGAATCTAACCGTCGATCAACTCAATATAGGTCGATTGATTAAAAATGACTCCCTAGGTAGTCTTAGTTTACAGGCTAAAATTGATGGTCTGAGCTTCGAGCCTGCGCAAGCACAAGCCAATGCTTGGATCAAATTAGCACAAGCGGAATACATGGGGTATACCTATAAGGATATACAACTTGATGGACATTTAGCCAATGGAAAATATGAATTAGAAACGCAAAATACGGATCCCAATTTGGATTTTGACCTATCAGCTTCAGGTACCTGGACGGATCAAGCGTTGAGCCTTCAATTACTCGCTGATTTAAAGCAAATAGATCTGTATCAATTGCGTTTGAATCCGGAGCCTTCCTCTGTTAAAGGGCGAATTGAAGTTGCAATGGCTAATATTTTACCAGATAGCTTGGTTGGAACAGCAACGATTCAAGACTTGAGTTTTACTGCGGCTAGTCGCTCGTTTAAACTGCAACCGATTCAATTTGTTGCGCAAGCAAAAGAAGCGTATCGCAAGATGAGTTTGACTTCCCAAGTAGTGGATTTTGATATAGAAGGAGACTATCTGCTGACTCAATTGAGTGATGCGCTAACGCAAACATTGCAAACGTATTATCATATAGAAGAAGAGGCAGAGGCAGAAACTTCAAAAGTTGTCGAAATAAAGAAAGAAGAAGGGGGGGATAAACCTGTAAAACAACAGTATTTTACCTACCAATTACGCATTAAGAATGATCCTATTTTTCAAAAAATACTCCCCGATTTAAAGGAAATTAAACCTATTGTTTTTGGTGGAACATATCGACAAAAGGACAATTACCTCACCTTGCAAGGGGAAATACCTGCGTTAGAGTATGGTGATATTACTATTGATGCTATTGTTCTTGATGTAAAACCAAAGGGAGAAGCGCTAGACTATAAATTAGCGATTCAAAGTATTTCTAATGAGGCGTTTGGAATTAGACGCATGGTGTTAGATGGCTATGCCAAGAATAATGTCATGGATGTTAATTTTAAATTACTGGACAAGCAAGATAAAATATGCTACCTGATTGGAGCTGAGGTTCTCGCTGGTGCCAAACAACAACAAGTGCGCATCAAAGAAAATGGGTTTATACTGGATTATACCCCTTGGACTGTTCATCCTGAAAATAGAATCGTATTCGATGAAAAGGGGATTTTTGCCAAAGACTTTGAATTAAACCAGCAACAGAATCTAATCCGATTAGCCTCTGATGAAGAAAAAATGAATAGTCCACTGACGATTAATTTTGAGAATTTTAGTATTGAAACCATTACGAAGATGATCCAAAAAGACAAACTGTTGGCAGCGGGTACGATTAACGGAGAAATTCGCCTAAAAGATTTGTCTTCTGATTTTAGATTTATCTCGGATATAGATATTGAGAATTTGGCAGTGTATGAAATAGGATTGGGGAATCTGCATATTGGTGTAGCTAATCAGTCACTTAGTAAATATGCGGCTACTATTGTTTTAGAGGGAAAAGAAAATAAAATTCGATTAGTTGGAACAACAGATGTCGATGAACAAAGTTTGGACCTCAAACTAGCCTTGGATAAGTTTCAATTGGCTGCCGTAGAATACTTCAGTATGGGTAATCTGAGTGAGGCTCAAGGATACCTTTCAGGGAATCTAAACATTGGAGGGAAATACGACAAACCAACCCTTTTAGGCGCGTTGGATTTTAATGATATTGGTTTTCACGTGAATCCGATTAATGCGGATTTTAAAGATATTAATGAGAAAATTTCCTTTACAAATAGGGGAATCGAATTAGATGCTTTTAGTATTACAGATTCCGAAGGTAATTTACTAGTTATCGACGGACAAATTCTAACGCAAACCTATACCGATTTTAAATTCAATTTAGATATTAAGGCTGTTGATTTTAAAGCGATTAGTTCTACGTCTAAGGATAATGATATGTATTATGGGACGTTGATTTTTGACTCTAATATTAAAATAAGAGGGGATTTAAATACACCGAAGGTATCTGGACAGCTAAGTGTTGGGAAGAAAACAGATTTCACCATGGTCATGCCTCAGGAGGATCCTTCAATTGCAGATCGAGAGGGAATTGTTGAATTTATAGATGAAGAAAGCTTGCGACAAGCAGAGCTTTTGAAATATCAAAGTGATTTTAATCAATCTAAACTAAAGGGAATGGATGTTTCTGTGTCTATTATCGTAGATAAAGAAGCGACATTTGCCATGATTATGGATAAGAGTAGTGGGGATAAAATCACACTCAAAGGAGAAGGCGATATTGTTGGGGGAATTGATCCATCTGGAAAAGTATCGCTAACAGGGCGCTATGAATTCTCAGAAGGGGCTTACGATTTGTCATTTAATTTTATTAAGCGAAAATTCTTAGTAGAGAAGGGAAGCTCAATTACGTTTGCGGGCGACCCTACAGATGCAATTCTAAACCTAACAGCGATCTATGAAACGAAAACAGCACCCATTGACTTGTTGCAAAATCAGTTAGCGGCTTTGTCGCCAACGCAGCAAAATATGTACAAGCAGCAATTGCCTTTTCAAGCCTTGTTAAAGATGAAGGGCGAATTGTTGAAACCCGAAATTTCGTTTGACATTCGCTTAAAAGATGGTGTAACTAGTGCTTCAGGCGATGTGATTTCCAATACAAAATCGCGTTTAGAACAAATCCGAGCGAATGAATCTGAATTGAATAAACAAGTTTTTGCGCTTCTCTTATTAAATCACTTTATTGGAGACAATCCTTTCGAGAGTAGCATGGGAGGTTTAAGTGCAGGTACTATGGCGCGTCAAAGTGTAAACCGATTGTTGTCAGATCAATTAAACAATCTGGCTAGTAACTTGATTCAAGGGGTAGAGTTGAATTTTAACTTAGAATCAACAGAAGATTTTTCTTCAGGATCTAGAGAAAATAGGACAGATTTGAATATTGCAGTTTCGAAACGCTTGTTCTCTGATCGTTTAAAAGTTACCGTTGGAAGTAGTTTTGAGGTTGAAGGCAATCAGAGACAAAACGAGCAAGCAACGAATATCGCTGGTGATATTGAGTTAGAATATACCCTGTCAAAAGACGGTCGTTATCTATTGCGTGTCTATCGCAAGAACCAGTACGAAGTGGCATTACAAGGGCAAGTTGTTGAAACAGGGGTTGGTTTCATTATTACGATGAGTTATGAGCATTTTAGAGAGCTATTTGAGCGTTCAAAAGACAAAAGACAATTGAAAAAACAAATAAGAGATGAGGCTAAAAAGGAAGAATAACGTTCTATTATTTACTTTAACAGGAATTGCAGGACTCTTTATAAGCTCATGTAGTTCCACAAAATACATAGAAGATGGAGAAGCTCTTTATACAAAAGGAGTGGTTGACATTGAAGGAAGTGAAGGGAGTAAAGCACAGAAAAAACAACTAGAAGAATCCCTTACCGCTCTTTTGCGTCCTGAGCCTAATGCCTCTTTTGCAGGGTTTCGACCGAAGTTGTTTTTTTATAATTTAGGAGGAAATCCAACGAAAACAAATAAAGTAAGGCGATGGTTTCGCAACTCACTTGGTGAGCCACCTGTGCTGTTTAAGCAAGTGGATATGGAGCACAATCAAGCTATTTTAACGAATCGCATGGAAAATGAAGGGTATTTCAATGTTCAAGTTGAGTACGATACCCTAAAAATCAGTGAAAAGAAAAAAGGAGCGCTGTATTCAATTCGCCCAGGTTCTCAGTTTACGATTAATGAAGTGACGTTTTTGAACGATTCAACTCCTTTGCAACAAGAAATATACGATGCTGGTGTACGCTGGACACGCCTCAAAAAAGATAGACCTTATAATCTGGAACAGATTAAAGAAGAACGCGTTCGTTTTGATAATTATGTGAAGAATAAAGGGTACTTCTATTTTAGTCCAGATAACTTACTCGTTCAAGTGGATAGTACAGTGGGAAATCATCAAGTGAATCTATTTGTCAAAGTAAAAGAGGACACACCTGTATTGGCTACGAAAGCTTATACGATTAATAAGGTATACGTATTCTCAGACTATTCACTTGCTGAAACCAATGTTAAACGAGATATAGAAACTGCGCAAGAGCATAAGGGAATTGAAGTTATCGACCCGAAAAAGAAGTTTAAACCAAGTATCTACGATCGTACGATTTATTTAGAAGAAGGGGAAATTTACAACCGAAATGACCACAACCTCTCCCTGAATCGATTGGTAAATTTAGGTGTTTTTAAATATGTAAAAAACCAATTTGAATTAGTGGATTCGGTGAATAATAAGTTAGATGCTTATTATTTTTTGACGCCAGATAATCCCAAATCTATTCGTGTAGAGTTGTTGGGTAAAACCAATTCCGCAAGTTATAACGGAGCGGAATTGAATGTCAATTGGAGTCATAAAAACATATTCAAAGGGGCAGAATTGTTCTCCGTTTCTGCTTATGGAGGAGCGGATTTTCAGATGTCGTCTAAGAATAAGGGGTATAATATGTACAAGGCAGGATTAGAAGCAAGTTTAACTTGGCCGCGTTTAATTGCGCCAGGTAATTTTCACTCTTCTAGTGGATATATTCCCCGTACAAGAGCAACTTTAGGGGGAGAATATTTAGAGAGAAGTCAATTGTATTCCTTGATTTCGGTAAAGGGAACATGGGGATATTTATGGAAAGAAAACGCGAGAAAAGAGCATCAGTTCAATGCTTTAGAAGTGAATTATGTTTCACCGCAAAATGTTACGGATCTCTATAAAGAAACAGCTGTAGGTAATCCTTCGATGGAACGGGTTATTGAAAAGCAATTGATTTTTGGTCCTACCTATACTTATACGTACACCAATACGATGAATCAATTTAAAAAACACACCTTCTATTATCGAGGTGGTTTAGATTTTTCGGGAAACATTACGGGGTTGCTTATGGGGGCTAAGGTAGATGACGACAAAGAAAAAGCAATTTTAGGAGTTCCTTTTAGTCAGTATTTTAAGACAGAACACGATTTTAGACATTATTTAAAGTTGAGTAAAACAGCGCAATTTGTCAGTCGTATTCATGCGGGAATAGGATATGCCTATGGGAATTCAAAAAACCTTCCTTATACCAAGCAGTTTTATGTAGGTGGATCCAATAGTTTACGTGCATTTAGAGCGAGAACACTAGGACCAGGTAGCTTTAATCCCAATACGTTTGACGCGAAGTTTATTCCTGATCAATCTGGGGATTTATTATTTGAGTTTAATTTTGAGTATCGCAAAAAGTTAGTGAGTATTATTCATGGAGCCTTGTTTCTCGATGGAGGAAATATCTGGAACCTCAATGAAGTATCCGATAGACCAGGAGGTAAAATATCAGGTGATTTTTACAAGGAAATTGCACTTGGAGCAGGAGCAGGGCTTCGCTTTGATGTGACTTTTTTAGTGGTGCGTTTTGATTTTGCCTTTCCATTGCGTGTTCCTTTTAACGAACCAGGAGAACGTTGGGTAGTCAAGGATATTAACTTTGGAAGTGGAAAATGGAGGAAAGACAATCTGATGTTTAATTTAGCAATTGGGTATCCATTCTAATATTTGGGGAATATCTACCCACTTTGTGTTGTGGATTTTAGGGTGATCCCAAGAACAATAAAAAACGATCTTACTTCTAATTGTTTGATAAATAGTAGATTATTGTTTTTTTAGCGGTGAATGTTTTTTTGGCACGCTTTTTTCTATATACTATAGCGTAAGGTGTTATACAAAAAACAAATAAGTTGAGCAGTCAACTTTAATTGCTAGAAAAAGAAAATTAAGTGTTTGTTTTAAAAAAATTTTATTACCAAACGAGGTAATAGGTTAGATCGTTAGTAAGGTGAAGAAGAGAAATCTTCAGGTAAACAGGGAGCTTAGGCTCCCTTTTACTGTTATAGGAGGTTAAAGTTTCGTGACTTGTTAGTTTGGATCAGGTGCAAAAGTTGGGGACTACGCAAAAAGTTTAGTTAATCTGAACAGAAAAAAGGACTTATCTCTTACAC
>NZ_JBMVQP010000037.1:0-32845 GCF_050522425.1 Myroides sp. C6-3
TCATATCCCTTTTTATCATCAATTACGTAATTGAATAATGCTGTGCCACCAACACAAGATTTTGCTTTAGCTATCATCTTTACAATAGTTTTTGTAAGTGAGTCCGAATTAGATTAGCCGTTTCAATGGTGTGCTGTTTAACTCCTGTTGTATCGCCAAGCTTAAAAAGATTGCTTATTCTTCTAAAATTATCAGCGTATTTGTTGAGCAGTTTGTAAACTTCTACTTCGTCAGGAGTTAATTTATACGCTAAAGAATAATCAAGTGCAGTGTTTCGGATATATTCAGAAACGCTACAGCCGACTTTTTCTGCTTTGTTTTTTATGATTAGAGCTTCTGTAAGGGTAACTCTAAATTCTATCTTCTTTGTTTTTTTCATCGTCTTAGCCATTTTGCGACCTTCGGGAGAAAAACGAGTGGTCTTTGGCTGTCAAATTTCCAATTTGTAAGGACAAAGACACATCTCGATAATTCTCACGTCAAATCATTGCGGTTAATAGTTAGTAAATAATCATTCAAATCTTTGTGATTCTCGTACAGTTTTCGTCCATCAACAACGTTTGTATAGGTCTGAGCTACTTTTTGAAAGGCACTTTCTCCAGCTTTATCATTGTCGAAACAACAAATAATACTTTCATACTTTAATTCTTTGTACAAAGTATTATTGATACTTTTATCCATTTGTACATTGATACATTTATACAATTCCCCATTTGTACATTTGTACAAATAATTATTTGGTGTTTTAATTATTGTATTATTAAGCATTGATACGGAATTAAGAATCAAAAAATCATATTGCTCTTCTGCATTTGGATAAAGGGTTAGAAAACTGATGTAGTCACTCCAAGATTCAAACAAGACAATATTTGCACTCTTGTTGTCAAAGTAAGTAACTGCCTTTTTACCAAGACACATTTTTACATACTTGTTTCTAAGTTCAAAACCTCCTAACTCATTTTGAAAACCAACAGCGTAATACGATTTGTTGTTTAGGGTATAATTCACCTCTTTACAATAAGTTTGAGCCATTTTAAGACTAAGATTACGCTCGTTGATATATTGTATCAAGTTTGGGTCCGATAATGGCTTAATCGCTTGAATTGTATATGTTGGTTCTCGAGCAATGTTAGAACTCGCAATAATTGGCTGATGAAAAGAAAAAGAATCGTTTTTAAGCAATTCTAAAGCTGATTTAATATCACAATTATTATACTTCATTACAAAATCGAGTGTTGTTCCTCCAAATCCCTCTGCGTGGTCATAAAACACGTTTTTAGCAATATTCACTTTAAATGATGCTGTTTTTTCTTTTCTAAATGGACTGAGATACCACCAATCAATTCCCATTGTTTTGGTTGGGGTATAACCTAACTTTCTAAGTAAGTCTGTTAGGCTAATTTGTTTAGCTAATTCACAATTCATACGTTTTAAAATAGTTGGGTTAAAAATCTATTTTTGGCAATAGAATGATGTTTGATTCTTTATTGCAAGCAGGAGATATGAAACAGGATTTTTGTCCTGTACATTCCTACGATTTGTAAATAAAACACCTGATATTAAGTATTTTTACGAGTATTTTACGAGGTAATATTAGATATAAGTAGTTTATTTTTAGATTGTTAAATTCTAAAAAGAGCCAAATTCGTAATCGTAATATATTTGTACGTTAGCTCGTAATATTTACGAGTTGATAGACATTTTTGGTTACGATTACGAATTATAGTTAAAATACAAATTAATACACTGTATTACAGTTTGTTATAATAAAAAAAAACTCGTAAATACCTCGTAATTATTTAGCTTTTTTTAATTTATTACGAACTGTTCCTTCACTTATTCCTAATCGTTTTGCAATTTGAACATTATTAAGTCCTTCTTCTTTTAATTGGCTTATCTGTTGCAATTGATTGTCTGATGTATCATCAGGCTGGTATAAATGTTCTTTTTCAGAAGTAAAATCAATTAGTTCAAACTTCAATAAGCTTTGGTCTTTTGTTATTTTACACTCTATTACGTTTGTAGAATTGTAAACAATCGCTCTATTTCTGTTTTTAAGCTCTTTGATGTAAACAATGTTAGAATCCTTAACTGAATCCCCAATGGTATAACATACATCACAGAAGTTACTTAGTGCTTTAGAACCTGCGAGGTGGTCTAAAGTTACAGGCATAGATAATCCGTTTTGTTTTGGTCTGTGTGCTAATACTAAAATTGCTATTTCTTCCTTTCTACTTAATTTTAGCAACTTTTTTAAAAAGCTAAGAGCATCTTTTGATTTCTCATTATTAGACGACAGAAACGAACTATTGTCAATACATATCGCTTTAGGAGAGTATTTCTTCACTTCCTTTTCTATGTGATTGAAAATCTCCTGTTCAATCTCTATATCTTCAATGTCAATCTGTTCGTGGTTGATTTCGGCACGTATGAAGTTCTCATTAAACACAAAAGCTTGATTGGTATTATCCGTATATCTATTGTAAAGTGATCTTGGGGATAATTCAAAATCAAAATAAAGCACTCTGGATTGAGTTGTTTCTAATCCAAATATCGTATTGCCTTTAGATATTGCATCAAACAATTGGTAACTTAAAATTGACTTTCCCTTTCCTGTGTTCGCAAATAGAATAGCAACTTCATACTCATGCCATATACTTCCAAATAAAGGTTTTGAAATCGGCAAGCTTGAACCTATTTCAAGCCATTTGTTAACGCTTTTTACATTAAACATACTTAGATTCAGACTTCGTATGCTTTTATCTTGGATTGACTCTTTATCAATATTACTATTAGTCATATACTTTTAGTTTATAAGAGCAATGCCTATATTTGCAAAGGCTCTTGATTATACAAATAGCTGTTAAGAGGGATGATTTGCGGAAGTTGTCCCTTTTATTTTTTAGCGAATAGTTCCAATGCCAAGTCAGCATCGACTATAATTTTTCTACCTCTTTGGATAATCGCTTTTTTGATATGACCTTCTTTCTTGATTTTATTAGCAGTAGTAATACTACATCCGAGTAGGTCTGCTATACCACGTATTCCGTAAACATAACGCTTTGTGGATTGTTGCGTTTCTTGTGGAGAATTAAGCTCTTTAAACTCTTTTAGAGATACTGTTTGTAATAACTGCAATAGTTCTTCTCCTGTCATTTGCCAAACTGGCTTTTCTTTTAACTGATTTAAATACATAGTTTTAGTTTTTAAATTATACGATTTTGTGATGTTCGAACGATTCAAAACTACGATGTACTGTAAGTGGTAAGTAGGTGGTAAATGAAGATTATATCAACCTTTAAAGCACGAAAAAAGCCACTTAAACAAATATTTTAAGTGGCTAACAAGTTATTTTAATTCTTTAAAGACCTTTAATTGTCTCTGATCCCTAATAGTGTGTTTATTTCTTTATAGAAGGTTTTAGCTTCTAAACTTACATTATCTCCTTTTATCTCTTTGTATTTCTTCGTGTATGTTGTATGTGATAAGTCAAACTTCTTTAGTATAAAGTACATCCATTTTTCTTTTATCCTTTCATCTTCGATTGACGAATAAAGCAAATAAATGATATAGTAGAATAGATTATTTTGCCCTTTACGTAGTATTAAGTTATTTGTAGCCGATATAAAGTTTATTTCTTTATAAAATTCAAATGGACAAATTTCTTCAAAAACAAGACCGTTAGAAACTTTATGTATCTGACCAATTAATACTAAATCAAAAATTGGCTTATCATTTACATATATATTGGTTTGATAATATTGTTTATAATTATCAAATTCATCCTGCACATCAGATAACAAATACTTTGCGTAAACATAAATTTCTTTGTGATAGTCAAAATCTAAGAAACCAATTTCATTGTAGAAAGTTGATTCATAGTATTCTTGTCTATCCAATATTTTAGACCTCATAAATAATTCAATGGATAATTCAGCATCAGTTAAACTACTTTTTATCCATTGTCTAAATTCATTGATTTGTAATGCTTTACGACCTAATTTATTGAATAACTCTTTTTCAGTTTCATATTTAATAATTATAAGACATAGTGTGACAGCTAAATCCTCAAAGAATAACTTTTTCACTTCCTCATTTCCGTTATTGAGTAGTCCTTTGTAATTATTATGATTCAACATATGGAGAGTTTGTCTATAAACTTGTTGATGCTCATAATTAAACTTGTTACCCCTTGAATTAATCTCTATATCCCAATATTCTAATATAGTATCTAAAATACTGCAAGCCCTAACAAACTCATTTTCTACTTCTTTTAAATTTATTTCACTCATATCATATCAAATTTAGTCATTGCATTCGCTTTAATTGTATCAGCCACATCGATATAAGGTTTCATTGATTTGTAGTCTGAATGTCCTGTCCATTTCATTACAACCTGTACAGGTATCCCTAATGACAAAGCAGTACAGATAAATGTTCTTCGCCCTACGTGTGTACTTAAATGTTCATATTTAGGTTTTACTTCATCTATTCTTTCATTGCCTATATAGTACGTTTCTCGGATTGGCTCGTTAATCTCTGCTAACTCTCCAAGTTCCTTTATATAGTCATTCATCTTTTGATTAGAAATGACAGGTAGTGCTTTTCCTTTTTCAAAAGGTACATCTTTGTACTTTTCTAATATTGCTCTACTGTGCTTGTTTAATTCTACCCTTAGCATATCGTTTGTCTTTTTGGTAACAAACTCAATAGCATCATTTTTAATGTCGTGCCTTGTTAGACTAAAAGCATCTGAATAGCGAAGTCCTGTATAGCAACAGAAAAGTAATACATCACGTACGCGTTCTAAATATGACTTTGTGCCTAAATCCGTTGATTTAATCTGTTCGATTTCTTCTTGAGTTAAGAAGATTATCTTTTTAGAAGTTTCTTTTAACTTTGGTTTAAATTCTTCAAAATTATAGGCAATTGTATAATTGTTGTTTTTACACCATTTTAAAAACCACTTTACAAAGCTAATCTGCTTTTCGATAGTGCTATTACGCATCTGCTTTTCAATGCGTAGAAATGAAACGTAGTCTAACAAAGTCTTTTCGTTTATATCTGAAAACTGAAAATTGCTTTTGAAAGAAAAAAGATGTGAGCGAACAGTATTAAATTTGGTATAAGTTGCCAATGTCCAATCATTTCGTTTTCCGCTGTTCTTGACAAACTCGTCAAAAGCTGTAAACAGGTTCTTTTCTGTCGCTGATATGGTTTGTTTATCAGAGTAACGTTTTATTTCATCTTTTAAAAGTTCAAAAGAAGGTACTTCATTCTTCAATTCATACTCTTTAAAGATTCTATCAATCGTAGTAGATAGCTCTTGTATTGCTGTATTGATTTCAGAAGAACTTTGTTTTAGCTTATTGGTACACCCATTGCGTACCTTTTCTTTTGCTTCATCCCATTTGGAAGCATCAATGCGGTAGCCTGTAAAGAGTTCTACACGTCCACCATTATATACTACTCTTGCACGAATAGGAACGTTCTCTGTGATTAAAACACCATCCTTCTTTCTCTTTTCAATAGCAATAGTTATCTTTCTTTTTATAGTCATAGTTATTTGTAATAGCACCCAAATATACACCCAATTTTAATACTATCATATACTATTTTATGATATTCAACCGACTTATTAAAAATATAACTATCAATAAATCAATATAATAACATTTTATCATATTCTATTTATATATAGGTTATATTCCCTTCCTCTCTGCAAGGAAAACCACCAACGGATGTTGGTGGTTTTTTTATTTGTATAAGGCTCGTGGGGAGTTTTACTCACCCAAGAGGCGTTACAAATAAAAAAACAAGGCAAAGCGAAGCGGTGCCGTGGTTTTTCTTGTGAAAAATACCCTTATTAGGGAAAACCGAAGCGCAGCGGAGGTAATCCCTTTTAAAGATAAGCCTCGTGGGGAGCTCGCTCACCTAAGAGGCGTTACAAATAAAAAAACAAGCAGGAGTGCAACGAATGCGTGGTTTTTCTTGTGAAAAATACCCTTATTAGGGAAAACCGAAGCGCAGCGAAGGTAATCTCTTTTTTATTATTAATACAGTATGTCTTGTTTTCTACTTTTTATAGGGATATGTAGTTTTATTCTTTGGAGGAGTACATTCAGGTGTACCATATTTCTGTGAGGTGTATCATATTTATGACAGCAACTAATTATTAACATAGTTAATTTTCTTAGTTATTTAAATTATATATTTCATTATGTTTATAGCTTCTTTTAAAAGCAATTATTTAATGCTTAGATATAACACCTAATTACAAATTAAAATGGAAGAAAATAGAAAAGAAGAAAATATAGTTGAAGATATTAGCATTGATAAAGTCGACACTGAAGATACTGACAAATCTAATGATGACTTATTCAATATCACATCTTGGGGAGCTGATATGTCTTTTAGAGAATTAATTAGTATGTATGATGACGATGAACTTCTCAAACCTGAGATACAGCGAAAATATGTTTGGGATAAACCTGAAGCTAGTCGTTTTATAGAATCTATATTATTAGGTTTACCTATCCCATCTATTTTTCTTGCAAACACTCCTGATAACAATAAATTAATAATTGATGGTTATCAAAGAATAATGACTGTCTATGATTACGTAAAAAAAGGAGTTTTTTCAAAAGACAATAAAACTTTCAAGTTAACTAATACAGATAAAATAAATCATCGCTGGAGAGGAAAAGCATTTACAGAATTAAGTGAGTTTGATCAGAAAAAAATTCGCCAAACAACAATTCATGCTATTATTTTTGAGCAAAAGCAGCCTAAAGATAATGACTCTAGCTTGTTTCAAATTTTTGAAAGAATAAATACTAGTGGCAAAATTCTAAAGCCTCAAGAAATCAGAAATTGTGTATATCAGGGACATTTAAACACATTACTATTTGATTTGAATCAAGATGTTACTTGGAGAAAGCTCTATGGATCTGATGTAGAAGATTCCCGAATGCTAGATCTTGAATTTATTCTAAGATTTATGGCTTTAGGGAGTGATGATATTAAGAAAGAAAATACTGGTCAAATTTCTCTAAAAATGTACCTAAATGACTTTATGGGTAAAAAGAGTCACAATCAAATGGATTTTATAAGACAAATAAAAGTAGATTTTCAAACTGTGATGAGTTTTTTATATGCTAATTTAGGAAACATAGCATTTAGAAATATCTCACATGAAGGTATTTATCAATCAAGATTCAATCCAACCATATATGATTCAGTATCAATTGCTACAAAATATGCACTTTCAGTACTAGGAGATCAAATATCTACTGAAGAACTTAAAAGCAAACATAAAGAGCTTTTACAAGATGAAAAATTCAAGGAATATTCATCTACAAGGACAACAAATATTGAGCATATAAATGGAAGGATTAATCTTGCTACTAAAATATTATATGGTTTAAAATATGAATAATCAATCTGCAATTACTCTAGTAGATGAATGTGAATTTGAACTACAAAGAATTCATCTAATTATCGATGTCTTAGGAAGTACTAATAATGCAGTACCATTTTTAACCAAATATGCAGTCATAAAAGTTTGTGGAACATTAGAACAGTGCTTTAAAACCATTATTTCTGATTTTAGTTGCTCAGGGCAGAGTAATCAAGTCAAAAAATTCGTAGATATATCATTTAGAGAAAGCTCAATCAATCCAAACTTAGATAATATCCATAAAGCACTAAAAAAATTTGATGATCAATGGAATACTAATTTTAAAGGACTCTTAAATGCAGATCCCAATGTAAGTAGAATTCGAGATTCTATTACATCACTAAATAGTGCACGAAATGTTTTTGCTCATGGAGGTAATCCTACCCTAACCTTCAATGATGTAAGTGCTTATTTTATTGATGCAAAAACTGTCATTAGTTATATTGATCAATCACTTGTCTAGATAATTGGTACTAGTTTTAATTACATTACCTGACTAAAAATTAATCCTATTTTAGATAAAAAAAGAATTATAAAACATATTTAGTAATTTATATTCTTACCAAAATATTCAAGGTATACCCCAACAGGCATACCTTTTTTTATACCCTAAAACCAAAGAAACATGCTAACCATACTATTTTTATTACAGAAAAACAGAACCAATCAAAAAGGTACATGTCCTATCAGATGTAGAATCACCTACCTTAAAACCAGAAAAGAATTCTCAACAGGATTATTCATAAAACCTGTACACTGGCAAAACTCCAAACAGAGAGTCCATCCTCCCAATGAGGAAAACAATTTTATCAATACGCAATTAAGCCTGATTAAGAACCATATTAATCAGGCTTTTTGTTTTACAAGTACAGCAAGCGGAAGTTATAAAGTAGTAATCAGTAAAACTCAAAAACCCCATTACTTACACATCATGTAACAAAACCATCCAATCCCCTACTTATACCGTAACCAAAAAACATATCTAATGAAAAAAGCACTTTACTTTATCGGTGGAATTACTTTCACCTTACTTGTACTTGGTGGGTTCGCTTACTATAAATTTTACGGTAAGATCACTGTTGGAGGAACATCGGAGTCTTCACTTATTACCGATGCATCAGTAGAAGAAGCCCTTTTAAACAAGGCGATCGATCGCATTTCTGTTACACAATACGATTCCATCACCCAAGCCACGACCAAACCAACGATGGTAAATTTTTGGGCGAGTTGGTGTGAATCGTGCTTAAAAGAAATTCCAACCCTACAAGCCTATGCAGCAAGTCGCAATATCGAATTGCTCTTTGTGAACTTTGACAAAAGAGAAATCGCACAAAATAAGGTTGTACTCGATAAGATGAAGAAGTTGAAAATGGAAAAAACTTATCAACTAATGGGCGATGATAAGCTCATCGATCCACTAAACTTTAGAATGCTAGGTCGTTTTCTCGAAGATCGAAACATCAAAATGGACACTTTGGGGTTACCCATCAATCTCGTGTATGAAAATGGGGTGAACACTCAGGTATTTGGTCCTTCACAAATGGAAACGCTGTTATTTCAAAGCTTAGATCACTATTTGAAAGAACACAAATAATAAAACAAGGGATACCTTTTTCAGGTATCCCTTGCCTATAACATTACAATTTGTCTTTGTTTCAATACGATCTTATTGACACGATTTTTTGTAGCGTATTAAAATCTCTTTCATTCCCATCAACGCTTTTTCTTGGTTGTGATTACTCCAATTAGTATGAATGGTTTTTTACTTCTTCAAAATAGAATAAACAGCCACATCGACAAATGTTCCTCCGTGAAATTCACTTTCCTTAAAATAAGCTTCTCTTTCAAAACCACATTTTTCCAACACGCGTTGTGAACCTATATTATCCGGGTAAATGACAGCTTCAATGGAGTGAAAGCCCAGCGAATAAAAACCATAGTCGAGTAGGCACAGAACAGCTTCTGACGCATATCCCTTTCCATAAAACTTCGGCAGTAACATATAACCGATTTCCGTTCGGTAATGCGGGAGTTTCATGCGATAAAATCCAATAGTTCCAATCATTTCTCCTGTTTCCTTTAAAGTAACGGTCCAGTTGATACACTCTTTATTCTCCATGCGTTCTTGCAGAGATTGAATGTAGGCTGTTGCTTCACTAACTTCAGTGGCCAAGGGAATGGGAATATATTTCATGACCTCAGCGCTCGAACGAAGCACAAACATGACCTCAGCGTCTTCTAAACCACTTTGTCTCAAGCGTAAGCGTTCTGTTTCCAAAACAGGAAATTCGGAAAGATTTAATTCTAACATAATTTAAATTCTAAGATAGCCTTTAAAGGTAAAGAACAATTTTTTATTCATTGCTAATACAGCCTAATTTCGTTACTTTTATCCTATCAAAATACCCAAACAATGACAGCATGGGCTCCTATATCTTTATCTGATCTTTTACTAGAAATCAGAAAAGCAGAAAAAAACATGTCGCCTTTTATACACGATTACTGGCAACAGATTAAGATTTCTCCAGTTAAATGGCAAGAATCTAGTTATGGTCGCGAAGGCAATGATTTTTGGGTGGTTGCTAGGCAAAATAATTGGGTTCTCTATTACAACGACATAGAAGAAGGATTTAACTATTCTACTTTTGAACGAGAAGGAATAATCAAGGATTATTTCGCTGAACAAGATGACTTACACTTTGCACTATTAAAACTTAACCAACTCTAGATGAAATTCACTTATTTATCAAAATTCACTTGTGTACTGTTGCTTAGTGCCACACTATTGACAAGTTGTTCAGAATCATACGAAATCGACAATCAATTTGTGACAGCAACAGCACCTTATGTGTATCAGGACCTAACCAATCGAGTACAAGATGACATTCTCTACCTGGATTATCTTAAGTATGATGGCCTAGAGAGCATCTTTTCCATTGACAATATCCAAGACTTACTCACTCAACCCAACAGTCAAACTATTTTAGAAGACACACCCGTTGAAGTTTTAGCCCGTCGATTGCGTGGTATTGAAAGGGAAACAAAAGACCCTGATTTTCCATGGAAGACCTTCAAAATTATAGAAGAACCCAAAGCTACTACGTTCAAAGGTTATGCTGCTGCGGAAGCCGTCTTTGAAGCACACGAATACGTCAAACGCATGGATGCTACTATTCTCAAACGAGTAAAACGCATCGTTGTTTTTGTAGACAACGATTTGTGGAACATTGTATTGGCCCCCTCTAAAGTCCAACATTACAAAGAGGAAATGGAAGTTTTCGAAACGATTTTAGAAAGCTTGGAAATAAAAAAACAGTAAAAGTAAACCCCCTTATTCTCTTCAGAGTAAATAAGGGGGATTGGTTAAAATAACACCGTGTTTTACACGGTTAACACACGATTTTATTGTGGCGTATTAATCCAACGTGATACTATACTCGTTTTCACTATCTTTTTTATGTGCCAAGGAAGCCGTTTTGGGAGACAAAGCGAATAAAGGGGAAAACGTTTTTACTTTTACTGTTTTTCCATCGGGATAAAACTCTAAAATACGCACTAAACCATCTCCTCCATTGCCGTAATGTCCACCACCTTCCGCCTGCATATCAAAAAGCATTTGATGTACGGTACGCCCTTCCTATTTTTAATTTCTTTAAACTAAAAAAAATGCTACAAAAAATCACTCTCATTTGCGCCTTGCTGCTATCTGTTGTTTGCTTTAGTCAACAGACTGAATTTAAGGCTCCCTCTTATGCCACTATTGAAAAGAATATCCAAGATACCTCTTCTGAATATTACTACCCTCAATTACTACAACAGCTTAAAACGGGAACAACACCCCTTAGCCCTAGTCAATATGAGCATTTGTACTATGGGTATGTTTTTCAAAGCGCTTACACCCCCTATTGGATATTTTCTAAGCACGAAGAACTCAACGCTTATTATCAAAAAGATCCCGATCCTGCAGACATCCCGCAAGCTTAAAATCTTACTTCAGGAAGTATTAGACGAATTTCCCTTTGATTTTACAGCGATGATGTTTCTCTCCTATGTGTATCACCTTGATGGTGAAGAAGAGCAATCGGCATTATGGTCTAAACATTTTGAAGGATTTGCTAAAGCCATTAGCACTTCTGGCGATGGTTTAACCTGTGAAACGGGTATGCATGTTATTTCAGTGTCTCACGAATATCATATGCTTCAGCTGTTTGATATAGAAGCTGTGGGGCAAAGCTTTGACGGTACCTGCGATTTATTAGCGCTCGATCCTGAGTATTATACTATTTCAGGACTCTATTTCAATGTAAGTCGATTGCAAAAATAGATCTTATTTCTACCTCTATTTTGCCCACTTGGGTTTGTTATTTAGCAGCTATAAGCTACCCTTCTTCCCAAAGTTTCTTCTCTTACAACCCAATATCCATTTTCCACTAATTTTATAAGGATTAAAACAAAAGCCTTCTCCAATTTACACCCCATGACACTCTTTTGATTACAAAAAAAAGTAAAAGAAACAGAACTTTTTGATTACATCATTTAATTATTTCTCGCTCACAAAAAAACTATTTTATGCAAACAATAACTGTTGAGTACGAAAATGGTAAGCAAATAACCTTGCTCGAACGCATTTCACTTATCTATTTCATTTAGGCAGCCTCGTTTTATTTTGTTAATTTATAACAATATAATTTTAACACAATAACAATATTTATTATATTTAATCAAACATACACCTTATAAAATACGAAAATATGATAAATAAAAACAAATATACCCTACTCTGTATTGGCTTACTACTTGCTAGCTGTAGTTCAGATGACAATGTAAAAAAAGTAGAGACTACGGTAGAAACGGTTTATCATCTCAGCCACATTGAACACTCTAAATTCTACGAAGAATATTCCGAGGACGAGAACTTCAAGCCTGAAATGTTCTTTAACACCTCCTATACTTTTCAATATGACGACACTTTTAACCTTCAAGTAATTGATATTCAACAAACCCGATATCACAACACAAATGTTATAGACAGCACTTCTTCTCAATTCTTTTATACCTTAGATGAGCAAGGGCGATTAGAAACCGTTGCATTTAAAGAAGGAGATAGACTCATCGATCAGTACACCTACCATTATGAAGACGATCTTTTGCAAACTGCACACTACGACAAATTAGCTTGGGATTGGAGTTTTAGTAGCACCTTTACATATAACGACAAGAAACAATGTATCTCCAATAAAGCATTGGATTATTCCGGTTTAACTGTCGATATGAAATACAATGAACTCAATCAGATTGATCACCTTAAATACAATGGGGTAAATTATAGATTAACGTATGACGACAAACGTACGCCTTTCTACAATTTGCCCTTTGATCTACTCAGTGATTTAACTGATGCCTATTTCGCCTACCCCTATCCGTACAAATTTCCAAACAACATAACAGAATATAAAACGAGTAATTACTTGTCTACTGTTGTTTACACCTACAATGAAGCAGATCTACCGATACGCGTTGTATATTACAACAATGGTCTTTTAGGTCGAGAAATTATTTATACCTACGAGAAACAGGAAGTAATTACACCAAAGTAAGGGGAATAAAAAAAGGAATAATGCTTTCGCACTATTCCTTTTTTGTATGTTGAAACAACCAGTTGTATAAATCGATATGGCGGTATAGGTCTTCGATACTTCCGTGATTTCCACCTTTGACCACTTGCAATTCTACTGGAGCCTTTGCCTTGCATTTCTTAATGGCGTTCAGTATGTTTTTTGATTCCTTGAGCGGGACAATAAAATCTTTATCACCATGAATTAACTTGATAGGTAGACTTGTCAAATGACAAGCATCTCTACTTTCACCTCCTCCACACATAGCAATAGCCGCAGCCAGACGATGGGTGTATTGGCTCGCATATTTTAAGGTTCCATAACCGCCTAAACTCATCCCTGTAACGTAGATTCGACTTTCATCAATCGCGTAATTCTCAATCATATATTGTACAATCTCATCAACTTTATCGGGGTTCCAAGGTCCAGAAGGCAATTGTGGTGCAACTAAATAAGCGGGAATTTCCAATCCCTTTTTTTCTATTCCCCTCAAGGGACCGTAACGTTTAACCCGTTCAATATTGGTTCCTGATAAACTTCTTCCATGTAAAAAGATGACTAAGGGATTCTTTTCTTGTACTTCTGTTGGGGCATTGAGCCAAAACTGATAAGTCGTTTGATCTAAAACAGCTTGGGGTTGAGCGCCTAAATTCAAGGAAATCAACCCTATAATACACAGGATAAAACGCATAGATTTTTTATCTAAATATAGTTGTATTCTAACAAAACAACCAGAAAAAAATTACAATTGTCAAGTTCAGCCTCCTCAAGATATCGACAAAACAATAGCCTGACACACAAGGCTTTACTATAAAAAACATCAAATAAAAAAAGAAAGCTTAAAAAATACAACTATAATTTATGTTAATAATAGTATAATTTATTTAAGACCTATACAATATATCTTATTTTTAAACAAAAACGTAAAAAAATAAAATTAAACTAAATGAAAAAATCAATCAAACCTTTATTCTTTGCAAGTTTTAGCTTATTACTGTTCAACTGTAGCTCAGATGATAGTGCAGGTACACAAGGCCCAGAACCTGAGCCAATCGCTACCGAAAAAACATACTATTTACATACTATCGAACAAAATTTTTATGATGAAGACGAACAAGTAAATGAGAGCTATTTGCTTCACGTGAACTACAAATTAGAATACGACGTTGATTTCAAATTAAATAAAATTTTATACACGGATACAGGTTATACTAACAACGAAGTTGTGAGAGAACAATCCTTTGAAATGAATCATATATTAGATACGCAAGGAAGATTAGAAACATTCACCCTCAAAGATGGTACTGCGATTATTGAAGAATACACTTACACATATATGGATGATCTATTACAATCAACAAAATATAATTTAGTGGCTCGAGGTGGTGCGTTCACAGGTAGTTTTCAATATAATGAAAAGAAACAAATGATTGCCAATAAAGCACTGGAAGCCAATTTACTCATTGATTATTATTATAACGAAAAGAATCAAATCGATAGATTTAAATTTAATGGCCAAAATATAAAATTGACCTATGATGATAAAGTATCTCCTTTTTACAATCTCCCATACGATTTCACTAGTTTGTTAATTAATTTTAATTACGTATTTCCTTATACCTACGTATTTACCAATAACGTAACTTCATTTACCATAGGAGATGAAGTCGCAGATGTTGATTACACTTATAATGAAGCTAATTTACCTACAAAAGCGATCTATTACGATGGCAAAAGAGAAGACAACGTAGTAGCCTTTGACGTCACTTATACTTACACGGTGAAAGAAACAGAGGTAAAAAAATAAGATACACCAAGAACCGATTAGCAAACTAATCGGTTTTTTTATTACTCCCACCAAACCATTAAACGACTCCACGCTTTTATTTTTTCTTCAAAAGTCATACACGCATTGGCTATATTGAAAGAACGTAAGTTACGTTTGATTGTACAATCTCTTTGTCTCTATTCTTTGATTTTATAAGCTACCCCAAGCAAGTAAACAAAAACATAAAGTAACTGGTTTATATTAGTTTTGCTTTTACAGTATTTTATATTGTTTTTAGTTAAAATATTTAACATGAGACAAATTTTAAAATCATTTGCACTAGTAAGTGCATTTTTCATCTTCGCTAGTTGTAGCTCAGACGACAGTAATAACCCTGGACCAGACAAACCAGAAATAACTGAAAGTCAATACTTCATCAACACCATTGAAAGAAAAATGTACGACGGCACCCCCTCTGTATTATTGATGGTGAATACACTAGAGATGGTATATGATGATGAAAATAAATTAAAACACATCTTATACAAAGAGGATCATTATAAAAACGATGAAATAGCGGTAACTTACAATTCTACTATGGATTACGTGTTAAATAAAGAAGATCAACTACAGTTTTTTGGCATCAAAAACAACAATGCGTACAGTCATAAATATAGTTACAGTTATATCAACAACCTACTATCTAGCGCTGACTATAATTTAGTTAGTCAGAAATTTACTTTTAACAGCACATTTACCCATAATGAAAAAGGGCAAATGATCAAAAACGACACACCTTTAGCGAATCTTCTTGTCGATTACAGTTACAACAGTAAAAATCAAATAAACGCGATCAAACTAAATGGACAGAATAATAAAATTACGTATGATAATCAAACGAACCCATTTGCTAATCTTCCTTTAGACTTGACGGGTTTCCTTATGGGGTATGACTATGTTTTTCCTTATAGCTATACCTTTCCCCATAATATAACCTCAATAGAATCTAATTCAGCTTCAACTACTATTGAATATACGTACAATGATGCAAAACTTCCTGTTCACGCAAAGAGATACTATAAAGATGATAAAACAGCAAAGGTTCTTCCTAGTGAAATTACGTATAGTTATCACCACAAAGAGGATACAAAATAGAGTAATATATGAATCACTTTTTCGAAAACACCAAAGCCGATGAACACTAAAACGCATCGGCTTTATTATTTTACAGCACTAATAATCAACGGTTAGTCTCGCAATATCGCATAGGACTTTGACCGACATAGGTCTTAAAATAGCGACAAAACGTCGTGGAATCCGCAAAGTGTAATTGTTCAGCTATTTGATAAATGGGCCAATCAGTAGCTGTTAGATAGGTTTTGGCTTTAATCAGCACCAATTCTGTGATCACCTTTGATATTGACTTGCCCGTTTGTTTTCGAATCAGCGTAGTTAAATACTTTGGAGTCAAATTGAGCTGGTCGGCATAAAAGCGTACCGATTTCTCCACCAGGTAATGCTGATGGAGAAAATTGTAAAATTGAAATACCGTAGTGTCATTGCGCGAACTTGGTTGCATGATTTGCTCTTCTTGTTGATACACGCGATTGACCTGTGCAATAAACGAATACAAAAGATAACGCAAAGCATCCGCTTGAAAGATAGACACCGTCTCTTTCTGTTGTTGAAAGAGAAGGATATACTGATCAAAAATAGTCTGATCCTCTTGTTGTAGGGTTACTACTGGCTGCTCGACCAATACATTTAAAAAGTTGTAATTCGTCGGCAAAATCATCTCGTCTATGTCTCGGAAACTAAATACCATTGGGAACTTTGCTTATTGCACAACAAGAAGGTGACCACTTATTGATTTTTAATGCGTATTATTTCAACCAAAATCAACTAGAGGACGCCTTCCATGCACTGGCTACTGAACACACAACCCGCATTACCTTAGGGTTTACTCCTATATCAAACGATTATACCTTCACCCCCTACAAAGAAGAAGATCTAACTTTATTTGTTACGCCTTCGCTAGTTCCATACTTCACAGAACAGCAAACAATGATTCCGCTATTATCACATACCTAAAAAGGAGAGCAGCTGCTCTTCTTTTATTTTTAAGGAACTCACCATCTTCCATCGCGTCGATAGCTAATGTATTAGGCGTTTGAAAAAGAAAACTTTGAAAATCGGCCATCCACCACCCTTCCCAACCAAAGAGATTAACATTTTCATTGCCTTTTTCATCTAAAATATAAGACTTTAAAAGCCCTTCACTCACAAAGACAAAATTTACACAAATGGCCTCTTCTTGTACTAAAAATTGACGTCAACTCCATTTCTACACACTAATAAAAGAAGACTCAATCTCCTTTTATTCAACAGTTAAAGTTACCTTTTGATCGATGTGTTTCAACAAATCTGTATAGGACATAGCTCTATGAATGAAACCCCAATATAATAAACCTTTGCACTTACTTGCATCTTTTTACTCTAATTGGTGTAAATCCTGTTGTACTTTTTACCAATCCTATTGGTTTTCGTATACCTTTGTAAAACAATACTTAAAAAATAGGAAAACATGCATAACTTGGACGAAATCGATTTAAAGTTACTCAATTTATTGTCAGAGAACTCGAATGTAACTACCAAAGAACTCGCACAACAGGTGAATTTATCATCTACTCCTGTTTTTGAACGCGTAAAACGACTCGAACAAGAAGGTTTTATCAAAGGGTATATCGCCTTGATTGACGCTGAAAAATTGAATCGTGGCTTTGTGGTATTCTGCAACATTAAGCTCAAACAACATGAACGCGTGATTAACAATAAATTTATCGAAGACATCTTAAATATTGAAGAGGTTGTAGAATGCTACAACATTTCTGGTGAATATGACTTTCTACTTAAAGTATATGCCAATGATATGCGCCATTATCAAGATTTTGTCTTCAACAAATTAGCGATGGTTGATAGTATTGGGAGTACACACAGTTCTTTCGTTATGCGTGAAGTTAAAAATGAACACAATATCAAAATAAACCTGTTGTAGTTTACGCTAACAATACATCAGGTATTTGCGCCACATCAATCAAAAAACAGGCCTTGTATTGGGCTTATCCCTTATTCCTGCTTTTTAATCTCCTAAATTAGAGCGCATACTTCCCGCTATTGACTTATTTAGCTCGTACTATAAAGGAAGCTAGCAAACAAAATTATCTTGTATTTACAAGGTGTATTTTACAAATTTTATTCGTTTTCAGCACATTAATCCTTAGTTTTGTATGAAAAGTAAGTCTATGAAAAATTATATTAACGTATTTCTCCTAGTGATAATCGCAATTAGTTGTGGCACAAAGGACAAGTCACAAGAGGTCTTGCAATTTGAACAAAGAGAGTTTGTACAAACAACAGACAATTGTATAGAAGATGAATGCACGTCAATTCGACTGAGTATTCCTGTCATCACCAATCAAGAACACGAAATTGCAACGGTGATCAACCAGCGCATATTGGGAACGATAGATGAAATTGTTGCGGTGGACGTTATAACAGCGACAAGTAAAACACCTGAGGAATTAGCTAAAAATTACATCGCTAATTACAATACCTTCAAGACCAAATACCCTGACGAGACACTACCTTGGAAAGCCGAAGTAGAGGGAGATATAACCTTCTATTCTGCTGATCTACTTTCCGTAGCTTTAGAATATTACACCTTTGCTGGAGGGGCTTATGGCTTTAAGAGTGAAGCAGCCTTAAATTTCAATCCTAAAACAGGAGAGCTCTATAAGATGGAAGACTTAATTGGCAACTGGGATGAGTTGCAAAAATTAATGGCATTGCAACTCAAAGACAAAATGGATATTTGGACAAACAACAACCAATTGGAATATCCTGAGAGCATTTTCTTTTATGAAGATACTGTTGGATTCTTATACAATGCTGTTGATGATACCGCTCAATACAATGGACCAACCAAAATTGATTTTCCAAAAGCGAGTGTGCTCCCTTTCCTAAAAATAAACCTTGAACCTACAACAACAGAAAAATAACGCATTGACCCTTAACGCTCGACACTGTGAGTATTTATAAAAAAATTTTTCAACAAACAGCCATCTATGGTTTAGCGGCTGTTTTTCCAAAAGTAATTGGTTTCTTTTTAGTTCCGTTTCACACGGATCTGATGAAAAATGACGCCTACGGAGCGTATAGCGTGATCTTTTCCATCATGATGTTGTTAAACGTCGTTTTATCCTTCGGAATGGAAACTGCTTTCTTTCGATTTTATAATGCTCGCGACAACAAGCAAGAAGTCATCAACAACAGCCTGTTGTTTTTAATTGGAACAACGCTAGTTTTTGGTGCTTTGGGTTTTGCTTTTGTTGATTTTTGGTCTGCGCTACTGCACATTCCAACTACCATCCTTTACTATGTATTGTGGATTTTGATTCTGGATGCTTTGGTTATTGTGCCTTTTGCAAAATTGAGAGCCGATCAACGCCCGCTTTATTACAGTGCGATTCGAATCGGAAATGTTTGTATTTACTCGGTACTCAATGTTGTCTTTTTATACTTCTTGCCCTTATGGGCACAGCAAGCGCCGTCTTCTTTTATAGCCTCTATTTATGTAGACAATTTTCAAGTAGAATACATTTTTATAGCCAATTTAGTTGCTAGTGCAGCTACATTTTTAGCTTTTACTAAGAACTATTTCCAGCTAAATTTCAAGTTCAATAAGGAGCTCTTACAACAAATGTTGCGCTACAGTTTCCCTGTGATGGTAGCGGGATTGGCCTTTGCCATCAACGAAAGCTTTGACAAGATTTTACTCCAACGTTTACTGCCCGCTGATATTGCTTCTGCTGAGGTTGGGAAATATGCAGCTTGTTATAAACTAGGGCTTTTTATGGTGTTGTTTAGACAAGCCTATACCTTGGGGATTGAACCCTTTTTCTTCAATTACTCCAAAAATGACGATGCCCCAACCAAATATGCCACTGTAACCAAATACTTCATCTTAATGGGAAGTTTGATTATGTTGGGGGTTGTTGTATTTGCAGATGTTTTAAAGGTATTATTCATCCGAAATGAAAGTTATTGGGATGCGATGATTGTCGTTCCACTCATCATTTTAGCAAATTTGTGCATGGGTATTTACACCAATCTATCTGTTTGGTATAAACTACGCGACAAAACAAGTATGGGTGCTTATATCTCTATTTTTGGTGCTGTATTAACCCTAATCTTCAACTACGCGTTAATTCCTATTTGGGGATACATGGGATCAGCAATAGCAACGTTACTCGCTTATGCTTCGATGATGTTGGTATCTTACGTATTAGGGCAAAAATACTACCCTATTCCGTATGACAAAAAAGCCATTGGTCTATACTTAGGATTATCCATTCTCTTGTCCTATGTCTATTTTTATCACTTCAGAGAAAACTATCTCGTTGGTTTTGTTGCGCTTCTCCTTTTTGGAGTCGTTGTCTACAGTCAAGAAAAAAACACATTCAAACGAATGTTTAGAAAATAAAAAAGCCCTGCATTAGCAGGGCTTTTCGTTTATACTTAATAATGGATATTCTCTATATTTTTGTCTTTGCTGTACTTCAAGGTATAGCTTACGCGTATCTTTTTCACCTCATTTGGCTGTAAAGAGACATTCCAAGTGATTAATCCCTTCTCTGCTTCTGTTGTTCCTTTAGAAACTTCGTTTAATATAACTTCAATCGAATTGTCTGTACTCACCGGATATTGATCTTCCACTTGTACATCTACTGTTTCTTTTTTGTTGTTTTTGATGCTAATCTCGTAGGTAAAAGTCTGCTCCTTTTTAGAGGATAGTGTTTTCGTTCCTGATTTATCTGAGATCAACGTGCGACTAATTGAAATATTAGGATCTTTACCAATGTTCAAACGCAATTTCTCTTCTGTATTTTCTGTAGATAAATAGGTTTGTCCGATATTCATTCCGTCGTAAATCACATTGGCTTGACCAGATAATAAATTGTGTTTACTATACTCTTTAATCTCCGCTACTAAATAGGCATTAGCATCCAATTTTGGTGCTGCATAGAACTTGTACTCCCCAGAGATATCAAACGTATTCAAATCCACACTGTGGCGTTTTCCATTGCTCAAAATTGAATACGGGATTGCAATATCAAAGGTTACATTCAATTCACTTTCACTTATAGTAGTGTATTCAGCTACGGTTTGACGATCTTCATAAGAAACTTCTTTATTTGATCGTCTAGTTCTGACATTAATCCCAGCTGCTTTACCCTCTACCATTCGAGAAACTTCTGATAACGATGATTCATAACTGCTGTAATTTCCTGTATTAACAAGAGGAGCTTCATATTGAACGAACCAGGTACTCCAAGTTGGAAGGGTATAGTTTTGATTCAATTTCCCTGAAGTCAAACTCAATCTCACATTGCGCCAATCAATACCAGACGTTTGAACCACTTGCGCTTTGTACATCATTTTAATTGGTGTGTTTATTTTATCAATACGCAAGTCATAGGAAGGCGTCCATTGAGCGCGATTGGTCGCATAATTAATTCGGAAGGGAATATTCCCTTCTTTTGCGTTCATCACTTGTACAATTAACTTACCTCGACTGGTACGTTCTGATTTATCACCTCCAATTGTCAACTGAGATTTTAAATCATTCCACTTGGCTTCTATTTTTTCCTTTTCCTTTGTTTTTATAAAAATGGAATTAGATAATTCATGTCTTTTTTTCCCATAATACTCTACCCATTTTGACACATCTGTAAAATTACTACCCATCGATTTGTCATCAAAACTATAGCTATCCATAAATTCAATAGCCTTTTGATCGGCATTGATTGCATTGGTAATACTGCTTAATTTCTGTTCCATCGTAGCAATACTATCGCGTAAGGGTTTCATCAAGGGTGAGTTATTCACATTGTCATATTCTTCGATATACGCATTGGAAAACTGCACCGACATTACGGTTACATCGTTGATAGAACCAACTTTAATGGTGTTTTCCATCAACTGATCCGATACATTGGTGATTACCACTTCAGACAATCCTTTGGGTAAAACTACTTGTGTGTTTTGGGTTAATTCAGCTCCATCGTAATATACGCGAGCACTTTCTAAATTCGCCTTAGTATAAACGGGTTTTTGCGCCCATACTGCGACAGCACTTAATGCCATCATTAACATTATTCCTTTTTTCATGCTTCTTTTTTTCAATTTTTATCCAAAGAGATGTTCGACAACATCCTCTATCTTCGTTACTAAAATAACCTTTATTCCCGTTCCTGTGTAGGAGATCTTGTTGTATTTGGATACGAGAATCTCAGAAAAGCCCAATTTCTCTGCTTCCTGAATGCGTTGATCCACGCGATTAATCGGTCGAATCTCTCCTGAAAGTCCTACTTCACCGGCAAAAGTTACCCCTTTTTGAATGGAGATATCTTGATCAGAAGATAAGATTGCCGCTACAACTCCTAAGTCAATGGCAGGATCATCCACGGTAATTCCCCCCGTAATATTTAAAAAGACGTCTTTTTGCCCTAAACGGAATCCTGCTCTTTTCTCTAATACCGCCAACAACATATTGAGTCGCTTCAGATTATATCCTGTTGCACTACGCTGAGGGGTTCCATAGACAGCAGTACTCACCAGTGATTGCACTTCCACCATCAGCGGACGCATTCCCTCTAATGTGGCAGCAATAGCGGTTCCAGACAATTCTTCATCTTTATGAGAAATAAGAATCTCAGACGGATTAGAAACTTCGCGCAAGCCACTGCCTTGCATTTCGTAAATGCCCAATTCTGCGGTAGAACCAAAGCGGTTTTTATTGGCGCGCAAAATACGGTACACGTGATTGCGATCCCCTTCAAATTGTAAAACCGTATCGACCATATGCTCCAACATTTTCGGACCAGCTATGCTTCCATCTTTGGTAATGTGTCCGATAATTAATACAGGTGTTCCCGTTTCTTTGGCAAATTTGGTCAACTCTGCCGTACACTCTTTAATCTGTGAAACCGTACCAGCAGAAGATTCAATATAATCCGTGTGTAGGGTTTGAATAGAGTCAATTATCAACACATCGGGTTGAATTTCTTCAATCTGACGAAAGATATTTTGGGTATTGGTTTCCGTTAGGATATAACAATTCTCATTATTGGGATTGATGCGTTCTGCACGCATTTTGATTTGCTTCTGACTTTCTTCTCCGGAAACATATAACACTTTAAAAGGTAAGCGCAATGATATTTGCAACAACAACGTACTTTTTCCGATCCCTGGTTCTCCACCTAGTAAAACCATAGATCCAGGCACTAAACCGCCTCCTAAAACACGGTTTAACTCCCCATCCAACGTATTCATTCGGATTTCTTCTGCACTGTCAATCTCCTTTACTTTCAATGGCTTCGCCACGCGCTTAGAAGTAGACGCATTGGCACTAACCGCCTTCCATGCCGTTTTCTCCTCTTTCTGAATCACTTCCTCTACCAAGGTATTCCATTCCTTACACGTCGGACATTGCCCCATCCATTTAGGAGTTTGAGCGCCACAACTTTGACAGAAAAACGCCGTTTTTACTTTTGCCATGCTTGCCTATACTTTTAGTTCTAAACTTCAAATTTACAACTAAAAGCGCAAAATATAGCGTTCTATTGATAGAAGTAGAAATACCTCTCTGATAAAATAAATTTAATTTTATTTTCAACTATTGATATGACTTGATCCAACCTCGAAATTGTTCTATATAAGTTTTCCCTACGGGAATAATCCGCTTGCCGATAAATAATCGGTTACGCTCAATCGTATCGATTTGATCCAAGCGAACCACATAAGATCTATCCATGTACCCTCATAAAATACGCAGTTGGCAATTTCTTTACCAATTTTGCAAAGCGTGTCGAGAATAATAAGCCATGGGTTCTTTAAATGTAAACACAAGTAATCTTTCCCCCCTCAATAAGCCCTAATTCTTTCAAAAATATTTTTATCGATTTTCCATCTGTTTTGACAAATAGAAAGTCTGAACCACCTTATTCTTGTTCGGATAAGATCTCTTGAGGTTGGGACTGGAAATGTGCTTTTGCTTTTCGGCAAGTTATAAATTGGGACATAGTACCTTGAAAGTAAAGCAAAGAGTAAATGCGAACTAGGAAGGACTAGGAATGCTGTAATCTTACCTTCTTCTCGAGTGATAGATAGGCAATAACAAAAAGGACAACGCGCCTAAAACGACAACAATAGCCGTTTGCGTAGTCCACAGAATCCAGCCAAAGGCGGTTCCTGCAACAGAAGAAACTTGATATAAGAGCAGTATTTCTGCTAAAATAAGAGGAAAGGCACCAAAGCCACCATTGGTAAAGGATACGGCAAAACTTCCTGCTACAAAGGCCGACATAATCATCGGAAAAGTCAGCGTACTTGTTTCAGTTAAAGCCAGTGTTCCAAAATAAAAAGTAGCGATGTATCCGATCCAAATGACAAGGGTATAGCTCAAAAATTCGAGCTTCGTAGGCATTTTAAAAATACTATTGACTCCTTCTACCAAGCCTTTTAATTTGCGTTTCACAAAAGCGATTGGCTTCCATGTAACATAGAGAAAGATCAAGATTAGACCGATCAAACCGATCAAGGCAAAAAGCCCCAACCAAGCTAATTGTTCTACAGGGACATAGCGCAACAAGAAATCCTTTAACACGTCATACTGCAGAATAAGCGCTGTAAAAACGCATAGTAATAGACAAACTAAGTCGATCACGCGTTCTGAAACAATACTGCCAAAACTCTTGTCAAAGGGAATCTGCTGATATTTTTGTAAGACTAGCGCACGAGAGACTTCCCCTGATCTAGGAACCGTTAAATTCATGAGGTAACCGATATTGATGGCCATAAAATTGGTCCAGGTAGAAGCGGGATATCCCATGTAATTTAGGGCGTATTTCCAGCGATAGGCACGAGCCCAAAGACTGATAATAGAAAAGATTGAAGCGATGATAACATAGTTATAATCTGCACCCTTAAAGTGCAACATCATCTCCTCAATCTGTTCGGGTGTAAATTTAGCAAAAGCGTAATAAACTAAAAAAACTCCCAACGCAAGTGGGAGTATGATGGATATTAATTTATTAACGGTCTTCTTCAATCTATTGAATTAAGTTAAGCTATTGTTCTCTTCGTTAGGAAAAACAATAGAAGGTCTAAATGACTTCGCTTCTTCAAAATCCATTATTCCATACGAAATAATGATAACGATATCCCCTTTGTGCACCTTACGTGCTGCTGGTCCATTTAGTGTAATTTCACCACTGTTTCGTGGACCTGGAATCGCATAAGTTTCAAAACGTTCTCCATTGTTGATATTTACAATAGAAACTTTTTCACCTTCAATCATATTAGCAGCCTCCAATAAAGCTTCGTCTATGGTAATACTTCCAATATAATGTAAATCGGCTCCCGTAACGGTAACACGATGAATTTTTGATTTTACTACTTCAACTTGCATTTCGCGATAGTTTAATTAAAAGATAAATTGTCAATTAATCGAACACCTTCAATATGGGCAACTAAAAAACCTCTATACTTGTGTCCTGCTTCTTTGATTGTTGCAGTTTTTAGCGTCTCCTCGTCGGCAATTGTAAAGTATTCGAGGTCAAAGGTAGAATTATTTTTAAATTGAGACTCAACAAATTGATTAACTTTTTCAATCGATTCCGTTTTAAACAACTCCTCTGCTTGTTTCAGCACCTGATACAAGAAGGTTGACTGTTGCAAGCCTTGGTCTGAAATACGCTCATTTCTAGAGCTCATTGCCAATCCATCTATTGCTCTAAAGATCGGAACTCCAACAATTGTAACGGATAAATGTTCTTTTTCGACTAATTTTCGAATGATCTGAAGTTGTTGAAAATCCTTCTCTCCAAAGTAAGCTTTGGTTGGCTCCACTAATTCAAATAACTTCTTAACAATCGTACCCACTCCATCAAAATGACCGGGACGCTGTGCTCCTTCCATTTCAAATTCTAACCCGTCATAATCGAACTTTTTAGCAACCGTTTCTCCGGCGTAAATCTCTTCAACTGAAGGTGAAAAAACGACAATTTGATCTGATAATGAGCGGATAATATCCAAATCTCGCTCTAATGTACGAGGATATTTCGCCAAATCTTCTGCATTATTGAACTGCGTCGGATTGACAAAAATACTAACTACCGTACACCCATTTTCTTGTAGGGATTGTTCCATCAAAGAAAGGTGTCCACGGTGTATAGCCCCCATTGTAGGGACTAAACCAATGGTTTGGTTTGTCTTGTGAAAAGTCTCTAAATAAGCTTGTAATTCGACTTTTGTATGAAAAAGAAACATCTACTTCGTGTTTTAAATAATGGCAAAATTAGTTAATTCGAGAAATAACTCCATAAAATTTCGTAAATTTGCAAAGTTTTATTTATTTCAACAGAAACTATTTTTGAAGATGAAAGATAAGAGGATATTGTACGTATCATCTGAAGTGGTACCCTATTTAGCAGAAAATGAAGTCTCATTAATGTCTTATGATGCGCCTAAAATGATTAATGAACAGGGAGGGCAAATAAGAATTTTTATGCCGAAATACGGTAGCATCAATGAAAGAAGACACCAATTACACGAAGTAATCCGCCTATCTGGGATGAATCTCGTTGTGAATGATATGGATATGCCTTTGATAATCAAAGTGGCTTCAATTCCCAAAGAAAGGATTCAGGTTTACTTCATTGACAATGATGAATACTTTAAGAGAAAGTCAACGTTTTCAGACGAAGACGGTGTTCTATACCCAGATAATGACGAGAGAGCCATTTTCTTTACCAAAGGTGTAATAGAAACAATTAAGAAATTAAACTGGGTTCCCGATATCATCCACGTTCAAGGTTGGATGGCTTCTTTGTTACCTACGTATTTAAGAAATTACTATAAAGACGAAGCTATTTTTGCAGACACAAAAATCGTTACGTCTATTTTTGATGAAGGTTTTGAAGGAACCTTGAGTGATTCAATGCACACCAAAGTAGCTTTTGACAACCTTCCAAAAGAGGATGTTGCAGATTTTGAAAAAGCCACTTATCACAACATAATGGTTAATGCAGTTAAGAATTCAGATGGAGTGATCTTAGCGTCTGAGAACATTCCAACAGATTTAACAAAATATATAGAATCTTCTAATAAACCTTTCTTACCTTACGCTACTAAAGAAGAATTTGCTGAGGCATATACTACTTTTTACAATCAATTTTTATAATACTAACGCATATATCGATTTAGTAGATGAATTACAAAGGCATCATAAAAACATTAGCAATCCTAGCTGGCGTGGCTAGTTTACAATCATGTGACAAAGATTTTACTGAAATTGGAGGAGAAATTATTGGAGATAACGATTTAAACATTGACACGTATCAAGTAAGTGATCTTACAGCCTACACCCAACCTTACGGCGTTTTGGCAACCCGAAACTTAGCCAATATGCCCTTTGGTTCACTTGATAATGGCGAATTTGGAAGAGCAAATAGCAGCTTTGTAACACAAGTACTGTCTTCTTCTTCAACGTTTACCATGATGAAACCAACCGCGGTGATCGATTCTGTTTATGTATACATACCGTACTACTCACAATACGACAAAGTACAAGACGAAGTTACCTTGTATAAATTATTAAACGTTACGGGAGATGGCACCTTCAATCTAGAGGTGTATGAAAATGGATACTTCTTACAAGATGTCAATCCAGGTACAGGAAAGACGCTAGACTATTTTTCGGATGCATCTGCTCAATACGAGCAATACAAGAATCCAAAATTACTTAACGACTCTCCAAACGTTAAACAGAATAAATCGTTTGAGTTTACCAAACAAAACATCATTCTATACAAATACGATGATAAAGGTCAACTCGTAAAAGATGAAACCACTGGAAAACCCGTTGAAAAAGAAAGATTAGCTCCTGGGGTATGGCTAGATTTAAACAAAGAGCATTTTCAAAAATTTGCTACTACCACCTATAACCTAAACGATCAATCGCAATTTAAAAACTTTTTTAGAGGATTATACTTCAAAGCTTCTGGCAATTCTAGTACAGGTGCCTTGGGTCTATTGAATATTGGACAAGGTAAATTAGTACTTAAATACCACCAAGAGGTTGAAGAAGTAAATGATGAAGGACAAACCATTAAGAAGAAACAACATCTTACGGCTACCCTTCCATTTTCTAAAGCAGCGGATGCTGATAACACCACGGCTTATGGAGATAACCTCAATATTAGTTTAAACACGACAGAAGGGAATAAGCACACGACTTTAGGAAACAAAAAAGAAGGAGATGCAATGTTGTACGTAAAAGGCGGTGAAGGAAATGTAGCAGTTATTGACTTATTCAACAAAAACGATTTCGAAGAGCTCAAAAAGCTGAAAGAGATGAACGTCTTGATCAACGACGCGATCTTAACGGTGCACCTTGACGAAACAGCAATGACCAAAAATCAGATTCCTGAGCGCTTATATCTATATAATTACGACAACGGAACACCTATTTCCGATTTTATAAATGACAACTCAGCGAATGCTTCATACAGCAAATTGCTATTTGGGGGTATTTACCAGGCAACCAATGAGGAGTTAAAAATAAAAGGAAATACGTACAAATTCAGACTAACAGAATACATTCGCTCGATTCTAAAAAGCAAGGAGCTAAAAAGCCCTAAGCTAGCCATCGCTGCGACATTCAACTACAACGAAGCCCTTACGAACACGGTGGCTAAAGGCATCAACAGTAAGTTGAAAACAGAAATTGAAAACACACCTGAAAACGTAACTTATGTACCTTCTTTATCGGCTATGCAGCCTTTGGGTACAGTAATTTACGGAACAAATACTACCTCTAGCAAAAAAATGACACTACAAATATTTTATACTAAAACTAAAAATTAATTATTTATGTGTGGAATCGTTGGATACATAGGTCATAGAGATGCATATCCGGTAATCATCAAAGGATTAACACGCTTAGAATACCGTGGGTATGACAGTGCAGGTTTAGCCGTATTTGATGGTGAAACGATCAATCTTTGCAAAACGAAAGGAAAAGTTGCTGATTTGGAAGCGAAAGCTACAGCAGCAATCAAAAAAGGTACGATAGGAATTGGGCACACTCGTTGGGCTACTCATGGCGTACCAAATGACGTAAACTCTCACCCTCATTTTTCAAATTCAGGTGAATTAGTCATTATACACAATGGAATCATTGAAAACTATGATTCGCTAAAACAAGAATTAATTAAACGCGGTTATACTTTCAAATCAGAAACAGATACAGAAGTATTAATCAACCTAATCGAAGACGTACAAAAAACGCAAAAGGTAAAATTAGGAAAAGCAGTGCAAATTGCCCTAAACCAAGTCGTTGGAGCTTATGCAATTGCCGTAATGGACATCAAAAAACCCAATGAGATTGTAGCCGCACGTTTAGGTAGCCCGTTAGCTATTGGAATTGGTGAAAATGAGTATTTTATTACTTCTGACGCCTCTCCTTTTATCGAATACACCAATAACGCCATTTATTTAGAAGATGAAGAAATGGCCATTATACGCTTACACAAACCTTTAACTATCCGCAAGATTAAAGATGATTCTTTGGTTAATCACTATGCGCAAGAGTTGCAATTAAACTTGGAGCAAATTGAGAAAAACGGATACGATCACTTCATGTTAAAAGAGATTTACGAACAACCAGACGTAATTCGCGATACATTTAGAGGTCGTTTATTGGCAGATCAAGGGTTGATCAAAATGGCAGGTATCGAAGATAATCTTGATAAATTCCTCAATGCAAAACGAATCATTATCGCTGCATGTGGAACATCTTGGCACGCTGCTTTAGTAGCGGAATACATCATCGAAGAATTTGCAAGAATACCCGTTGAAGTAGAATACGCCTCTGAGTTTAGATATAGAAATCCGATCATCAATAGCGATGACGTGATTATCGCCATCTCTCAATCTGGAGAAACAGCAGATACGTTAGCTGCAATTAAATTAGCAAAAACGAAAGGTGCTTTTGTCTTTGGTGTTTGCAATGTTGTAGGCTCTTCTATTTCAAGAGAAACACATGCAGGTGCTTATACACACGCTGGTCCAGAAATCGGAGTTGCTTCAACAAAAGCGTTTACTACGCAAATTACAGTACTCACGTTAATTGCCTTGCGCTTAGCTAAGTCCAAAGGCTCTCTATCCAATTCGGAGTATTTAAAATACTTACACGAACTAGAATTAATTCCGGAACGCGTAAAAGAAGCTTTAGTACAAAACGAAGAAGTTTTAAAGATTGCCGAAGTATATAAAGACGCTACAAACTGTCTATACCTAGGACGAGGATATAACTACCCAGTTGCTTTAGAAGGTGCTTTAAAACTAAAAGAAATATCGTATATCCATGCCGAAGGCTATCCTGCTGCAGAGATGAAACACGGACCAATTGCCTTAATTGACGAACACATGCCTGTTATTGTCATTGCACCGGATCAAATGCACTACGACAAAGTGGTAAGTAACATCCAAGAGATTAAAGCACGAAGCGGAAAAATCATTGCAGTTGTTACAAAAGGAGACAAACAAGTAAGAGAATTAGCGGATCACGTAATTGAAGTGCCAGGTATTTCTGAGGCATTAACGCCAATTTTGACCACAATTCCACTACAATTATTGTCTTATCACATTGCGGTTTTAAGAAATTGTAACGTAGACCAGCCTCGTAATTTAGCGAAGTCGGTAACGGTTGAATAAACACAAAATGCGACCCCAATTAGGGCTCGCATTTTTTTATATATAAATAAATTTTTAATCATTTTCATATTAAGAGAAAAAAACTATCTTTGCACTCTGAAAAAGTAGTTTTTTTCATTAAACGTAAATAGCTGTTAAATAAATACATAAGCAATGTCTAAAGTTACAGGAAAAGTTGCGCAAGTTATCGGACCAGTAGTTGACGTAGTCTTCAACACTGAGCACGCCGAACTTCCAAAAATTTATGATTCATTAGAAATCACTAAACCAGATGGTTCTAAATTAGTACTTGAAGTACAATCACACATTGGAGAGAATACAGTTCGTACAATTTCAATGGACTCAACAGACGGATTAAGTAGAGGTTACGACGTAGCTGCTACAGGATCTCCTATCCAAGTTCCAATCGGAAAAGAGGTGTTTGGTAGATTGTTTAATGTTGTTGGAGACGCTATTGATGGTCTTGGGAATTTACCTAAAGCAGGAGCTAGCGGATTGCCAATCCACAGACCTGCACCAAAATTCGAAGACTTATCTACTTCTACGGAAGTATTATTCACTGGAATTAAAGTAATTGACTTAATTGAGCCTTATGCAAAAGGGGGGAAAATTGGATTATTCGGTGGAGCTGGAGTAGGTAAAACAGTATTGATTCAAGAATTAATTAACAATATCGCAAAAGGTCACGGTGGTCTTTCTGTATTCGCAGGAGTTGGAGAGCGTACACGTGAAGGAAACGACTTATTGCGCGAGATGTTAGAGTCAGGTATTATTAAATACGGAGATGACTTTATGCACTCAATGGAAAATGGCGGATGGGACTTATCAAAAGTTGACCGTGAATTAATGAAAGATTCTAAATGTACTTTCTTATTCGGTCAGATGAATGAGCCACCAGGAGCACGTGCACGTGTTGCATTATCAGGTTTAACAATTGCTGAGTTCTTCCGTGATGGTGCTGGAGACGACCAAGGAAAAGACGTACTTTTCTTCGTTGACAACATCTTCCGTTTTACACAAGCAGGATCTGAGGTATCCGCTTTATTAGGTCGTATGCCATCAGCAGTAGGATACCAACCAACATTAGCAACAGAAATGGGTGCAATGCAGGAGCGTATTACATCAACTACAAAAGGATCAATTACTTCAGTTCAAGCAGTTTATGTACCTGCGGATGACTTAACTGACCCGGCACCAGCGACAACTTTCGCCCACTTAGATGCTACAACAGTATTGTCTCGTAAAATTGCTGAGTTAGGTATTTACCCTGCAGTAGACCCATTAGATTCTACTTCGCGTATCTTATCACCAGAAATTTTAGGTAAAGAGCACTATGCTTGTGCACAACGAGTAAAAGAAATCTTACAGAAATACAAAGAGTTACAAGATATCATCGCGATTTTAGGTATGGAAGAGTTATCTGAAGAAGATAAATTAGCCGTACACAGAGCGCGTCGTGTACAACGTTTCTTATCTCAACCTTTCCACGTTGCAGAGCAATTTACAGGTATCCCTGGAGTTCTTGTAGATATTAAAGATACAATCAAAGGTTTTAATATGATTATTGATGGTGAATTAGACCGTTTACCAGAAGCAGCTTTCAACTTGAAAGGTTCAATCGAAGAAGTGATTGCAGCTGGAGAGAAAATGCTTGCTGAAGTTTAATAATCACTTAAAAAACAACTATTATGAGATTAGAAATTGTATCACCTGAAGCTACCTTATTTGCTGGAGAAGTTACTTCTGTATCGGTTCCAGGTGTTAATGGTGAGTTTCAAATGTTAAATAATCACGCGGCTATTGTTTCTTTATTGACAAAAGGCAATGTGAAGTTTACAGGAAATAACATTTCTATTAAAGAGCCATTTAATTCAAAGTTCGTTAAAGTTAGCAACGACACTTACCACTTACCGATTACAATGGGTACAGTTGAATTAAGTGATAACAAGATTATTATTTTAGCTAACTAAGTAGCTAATGAAATATAAAAAGCCCGATTCTTTCGAATCGGGCTTTTTTTGTGCTATAAGTATCGGAGTCATTGAAGAAGAAGTGCTTCCCCTCCTTTTTTTTCTTTATCGATTCCCGGATCAAGCGCAAAAGTTGGGGAGGAAGTTGTAAAATAATATATTTGCATCATGATGGATAGCAAAGAAATACTAA
>NZ_JBMVQP010000038.1:0-31462 GCF_050522425.1 Myroides sp. C6-3
ATGAATTCAACGTTATCACCTAGTTTGGTAATGAACTCGCTATTTTCAGTTAAATTCTCGATAAACGTGCTGTTGTTGGCAATCTCTGAAACAGCTAAATAAATGCTGTGATTTTGAGTATCAGTAATTACTAAAGATTCCTCACCATTATTAGTAGGATTTCCCTCAATAGTAAACGTATTATTTCGTCGATCAACGTAACTTTGACCAGAAAGTAAAGGAATCCAGACATTTGAATTCCAATAATAAAAACCTGCATCTAATGTACTATTTCCAATATGGTATACCAATAAACTTTCAATAATATCTCCAACAATTGGAAATTTATCATTCAATGCTTTTAATTCAACTCGTGGCAACAAAACCCCTTTGTCATTTGCGACTATATCTAATTGAGCTGAGGTATTTGCTTTCGGTGTTCCAATTCCAATTTGAGCCATTGCTGATCCACTTAAAAAAAGTGCAATTAGCGGAAGTAATCTTCTTATCATATTCAATTTTTTTGAATTATATAACTCTTAAAATTTTACTATACAAAAATACAACGAATAAATTATTTTCAATAGTATTAGTTTATATTTGAGATTTTTTAATAAAAAACACATTAAAACTAACAGTTACTTTATTAAATTATGCTAATATTAAACAAAATACAAAACACAAAAAACATTAATTATTCGCATAAAATCCATTCGATTATATAAAAAACCCTATCTCTTTGAATATCAACAAAAATTCATTTCTGCTAGCTGATAAACAATCTCGAAATGCAGTTTTTTAAATGTGAAAAAAAAATAAATTATTCTCATCCTCCACTTTTTCATTTGTAAGGATAATTTTTGTTTTTTTTCAAAATAAACGTCAGTTAGCAATCAAAAAACGATACTGTAGTCATCTTAATTTCGATAAAAAACAAGCAATTACTATTTACACTGTCTTTTAAAGAATTCTTAGTGCTCGAATAAGCTAAATGTTGTATTATTTTCAATTTGGTTTACCACTGTTTCTTTACAAAAGAATGGATTAACCAAAATCAAGAACGTTTTTATAAATTATAAAAAGAAGAAATCGAGTTTTAATTTTAAACGTTAACAAAAATTATGCTGATAGCATATTTTTATCCGTTTTCGTCTTTGTATATACTTATTCACCCTCACAACCACATAATACCAAACATAATGCCAAAAAATACACAATAAGTGTTATTTTGTTAAAAATTCAAATAAAAACCAATATAAACAACTGATAAACAAAACCTTAGCTTATTTAAAAATTAATATAAAAAACAAACACTTTTCTTTAATTTTACTAAATAAAAAATATTTTCTATCCTCTATTCGATTTTAAATGATGTAATCTAAATGACGTAAAGAAGGAAAACTCTTGTCCATATTGCCATCAAAAACTAGAACAAAGAATAGAAAGTCACAGCGGTTTCTTTTGGATAAACTACAAGGAACGGGGACAAAAAAAGAGAGACTTTTTTTGAATAGTCTCTCTTTTTTAACAATAGTACTTCTTGATGCGATCTACCTTTTAAACAAGTTTGTATAATATCGAATCAAGAACAAGGTTTACTGCTATAATAAATATTTTCCTTCAGCTACTTAGTGTTTGATAACAAATAAGATGTTAAAATATGACTTCTTAGATGTATTAGTATTGATTACATCAAATGTCAATTTTCCATCATTTGAAATAGCAATTGTATTGGGATTAATAATATTTTTATCATAATCCGTAATTACATAATCTAGTTCATCACGTTGATAAAGACGATCACTTCCTGCCATTGGCAATACATCTAGCGTATAATTGGCATTTGATACAAAATTAGAATTAAGATTACGTGTAAACTGTCTTTCATATTCTTCATACAAATCAACAACATGTCGTCTGACCCCCTCTATCTTAATATTAAAAGAAGGTAGATAAAAAAAGTAATTTACATTTTGTTCAAAATCGTCTTTTGGTATATCTTGTTTCTCCCATTCTATACCATTCCAAATAAACATTCCCTTAGTAAAACCATTCGTTGTACTTAAATTATAAACCTGTAAGCCTATGTGCTTTTCTTTTATTTTACTACTTGGATTTACCCAATCGTTATCTGTTCTTGCAATAAAGGGTTCTAAAGTTGTCTTGTCTACTAAAAGTACACGAGGTAACAACAAGCCCCCTGTAGTGGCGGTTTCATTACTTGTACCAGGCTGTACTCGGTCTTTTATATCTAATAATGCCGCTCTGTTAGGAATTCCTTCTGAGCCAATCGTAACTTGTCCCACAGCCTCTGTTGAAGCTCCTATCCATACGAATAAAGCAAGGATAGCATACATCTTTTTTATTAATTGCATCTTTTTCATTTTTGTATCGTTCTTATTTTTTTTCTTTTCCTTCGTGTACAACCAAATAAATATTGAGAAAGGAAGAAGGTCCAGGATTGATATTGTGAACTGTATAATCCATAACTCCTCGATTACTAATATTGTGAATCGTTATCACGTCTTTATCATAGTGTGTCACAACATAGTCTAGCTCATCTTCTCGGTAATAATTTGTTACGATAAAATTCTCTTTATCTACCATGCTAGTAATAAAATTATTACTGTGTATATTATCGGTATATATTTGATATAAATCAACCGTCATACGCTTGCTTTCTATATTACTACTATTGATTAAAGGCAAATTAAAAGCAGGCAAAGGAAAAACAATTCTATTAGCCACCCTATCTTTAATTTCCTTAAATAAACGTTCCCACATCGCCCCATTCCAAACATATGTTCCGGGTTTAAATTCTGCATTATTTGTTACATTATACACTTCTAATCCGACGTGTTCTCTTGTCAATTTATCTTTTGCTATAGCGTCCATCCAAGCAATATCCGTTGTTGAAACAAAAGGCTCTAACGTATAAAGGTTTACTAAAGCTACACGGGGTAATAAAAGACCCCCTTGAGTAGCAGTACTATTTGTTGCATTGGCTTCTTGATTTTTCAAATCCAGGACAGCTCCTCTTTCACTCTTCAAATCTGAACCAATAACAACTTGACTTTTAGCAATTGTTAGAGTCATAAAGAATAAAAAAACTAGTATTATATTTTTCATTATTTTATCTTTTTTGATTAAAGGTTTAATATTCAGCATTTAATAAATTGTGATTCACTGGCAAATAACAACTGTAAACCATCGTATAAATGGTCTTTATCTCTTCTTGAATAGGTTCTCCTTCTCCATTTAATGGTCGTAGTTTGATTAAGTAATTACCTGGTCTTTTAAATGAATGTTTCAATTCCTCCACATTATTAATAATCGTAGGACCGTCTCCCTCATCAAAATCAATTTCGATTCTTTCCGCATTAGAACTAAGTCTATAAACAGCCTCTTCCCCTACACATACAGTTGTAGTACCTTCAACTTCAACGAAAAAAGAAGATGCAAAAGTTGGTAGACCAATACGAGTACCTGACACACCATCACCTCCTACTCCCGTACCAGGAGACAAATTTTTCAAAGCATAAACTTTTGTAGTTAGTGGTTCATTGGGTTCTTCAAACATATATAAAACTGACGGGGCGTTACGATCCACATAAGAAGGAGGACTCACTGTCATATACATACGAAGATCCGGTCCTAGCTGAATTGCTCCACTATAATAATTATTATTTGCACTTGCGACGTATGTTTTTAAAATTTCAACATTACCTCGAAGTAACTCGTTAAAATCAAAAACATAAGCTATGTTAGTGGTTCTTCCAGCCGAACTAACATAGAGGTATTTTCCGTTTGGAGAAAACTCCGCTCCGTAATTATCTATTCCTCTACTATTTGTTAATGACTTGTAATCTCTAATATTTGAAAATACTCCAGTTTGCTTGTTAAATTCCCCCCATAGTATATTCCTTGCCTTATGCTCCATTAGTGCAAAATACTTTCCATTTGGAGAAACCTTCAAATACCCATAAGCATCACTATTAGAATAAAGTCCCGGTCCTATGATTGAAGAAACAACAGGCGTATCAGATACTCCTTCTTCAGTTAACAACCAAGCAACCATTTTAGAATTAGTTCCCATTCTAGAAATAGCTATAATCCAATAATCTACGCCATTCGCGTGTTTCGTCGCTGCTAAGTTTTCTACAAAACTAGCTTTTACAGTTCCCTGAGGTAAGACGAATGCTCTATTTTTAGGCAGTATTAACTCTCCCAAACCATTCTCTGCTTCAATATCAAGAATATTGTAAGCAAATCCTCCTCCACCTCCCCAACTGACTCCAATTGAAACTGCTACGTATTTCGTTTTGCTTCTAGGAAAAGGGACAATAATCCCAGATTGAGCAGAGCTAGGATGCCCTTCTAATTCGGTGGCGTTCTTCATGATATCATGTTCAGCGTTGTAAATCGTACTACCACTTGAGTAGAACAATAAATTTCCTTTAGCATCCGAAAGGGAAAAAACCCCTTCTCTTGTACTAATAGGAAACATTTTTGGACGCGTGATCTCTGATTCATAACGCGTAGGTATTCCAGTTAGCGTCACCCTAGTGTTAGGAGCATCAATAGGTTCTCCTTCAAACGATCGAGTTGTATTCCATGTAATTCCTTGTCCTGATCCATAGAACCAGTTGTACGTTTCTTTTTGTGCAAAAGCACTAAAACTGAGTAGAAACAACATAACACTACAATATAAATGTATTTTTCTCATCCTTTTTCTTCTTTTTTTTGCAATTTTAATTATTCGATTGTCACTTTATGAATATTTGGATTCACTGATAATTGAGGGGCAGAAGGAGGTGAACATGCCTCTATAATTACTTTTATCTTTCTTTCATTGCTATTCACGGGTCTAAAAGCACTATCAAAAAACAAAATTTCTATCGTATAAATTCCAGGAACATCATAAATATACGTTGTAGCTAAGGTGCCTGCTCCCTCTTCAATAGGAATGTGTTTTGCCGGTTTGCCATCACCAAAATCCCATAGTGAATTCACTGCGCTAGAATGAATAAATCGAATATCTATTTTGTAGTCGCGCGACACTCCTCTACATCCTTTTTGAGTTTCGTAGGTCATCATTCTGTGCTGAACTTCCCCTATTGAACGATCTGGCAGTGTTTCATACAAAGCTGCGCGTTCTGCTTCATCTAATTGCACAATCTTATCCAATTCAAATTGTGACTGTGTTGCCAATATCTCTTCGCTAAGCATCGTAGATTTTGTTGGTATAACGACTATACTTAAATCTCGTTCTTGTGCGTATCCCTTACTTTGATAAACACAACATATAAGTGTTAAACCAAACAGTAATTTTCGTAGACTCTTTCTCATTTTCTTAACATTAGATTTTATTTTTTTTGTAACTATCACTCTCTTTAAAAGAACATATTATATAAAAACATAAAATTTAAATTTTACTAAATACGTATTAAAAAAAGCAAAGTTAACAATTAATAACAATAAAATATCAACAAATAATAAACAATACACAAATCAAAAACAAATAACAAAGAAAAACAAAACAAAAAACAAGCTGATAAATTCTCTTTTTATAAAACATTTACATAAGAATTTAACAAAACCTACCCATAGTAATATTTCCTCTCAATTCCCCTTCAATATGCGATTTAAAAAAATCATTGTTTTTTATTCTTTATCGATCTATTTAAATAAACTTTAACTTTTACAATTTTTAAAACTAAACTAACTAACAAAAAAATAGTTTATTTGTGCTAAAAAAATAATACAAGAAATTCAAAACACAATCAACTACTCCGCATTTAGACAAAAGACTTAGCTAATAGATAAAGTAAATATCAGTTTAACTTCAATTCATGCAGAAGTACTTCTCAATTTTTAATTATGAATCAATTCAATAAATAAGTACTACTAAGTTTTTTTATTTATAATAACAATCCTCTTCTTTATAAACGATTTACCACAAATAAGTGGTAAATCGCCTTTTTCAATTATATACTATAAATTAGTAATCCGTTAGGTTTTTAATATTAGGCAAAAATGCTCCTCGAATACAAAAGATCTCTCTCACATCTTTCGGATGAACAGAAAAGGAATCAAACGCAGGATTGTCACTTATAAAAAGCAATTCGCCTTCAAGGGTATAACGCTTAAACCGATAGCATAAAATTCCCTTTCCTTCAACAACTAATAAATAGATGTGCCAAGGTTTGATTTCTCTTAAATCAATTTGTTTTGTTAGTACATAAGAACTCACCTTAATTGTGGGATACATATTCTCCACTCCAATCTGAAAGGCCATATCCACTTCTTCTTCTGTTGGAAAAACACAAGTAGGAGATGTTCCACAACATTTTTCAGGGTTCAAGAAGTATTCAATATGGTGATCAACAGAAATCATTTTCACTCTTCTGTTTTCTAAATCAACATTCAAAACTGAGTTAGGATGGGCCAAGAATAAATCGTTCAAATCAATTTTGTGCTTTTTACAAATGGCGATAATTTTATCGTAACGCATGGTATCACGAACCTTCCACGACGATAAGGTATTGGGTTTAATTTCCAATAAACTAGCTAGCTCTAAATCATTCTTGTAGCCAAGTAGTTGTTTCAATCTTTTAATTACTTCGTTTGCTTGTAACATAATTTTTTCTTTCTTTTTCTTAATTCTACATCTTCTTCTGTTCTCAACTTTCAATTATCTTGCCAGAAAAATCGCAACTTTTATTTTTTTGTAAAAAACCCTTTTTTTTTAGCGACCAAAAAACACTAACAACTTGACATAGAGATATATAACAAAAAAACATTCGTCTTTTTATTTAGCTTTTTATTAACAAAAAACTTTCAATAATCAAATAAAAATCAGGCTTTAGTACTACTGAAAACCTCAAAAAAGGATACAATCGACTTGAAAAAATCACAAATTGCAGTATAAGATTTATTCAAAAAACAGTTCTCCCATGTCCAATACAGAACTAGAATTCCTATTTTGAGGGTTTATTATACGCTCACTAATACAAATTCAGAATAGCAACACTGTGTGATGTATAGGAAACAATTAATTTTGTCTTCAAGTGCAATTAAGCAAATTTACACTTTAACCAAAAAAAATAGAATATGACTACAATTTTTATCATTAAGTCTTTTTTTAATATAAAAAAATACAAGAAATAAATATAATTTAACAATAGAAACCTAAATACAATAATTTAAAACAGTTCTAAAAACACTCGAATCAACACTTTTAAAAGTGTTATTTTCTCGTATTGAGCATTTCTTTTCTTGCAACAAACAAAAAGAGCTTAATTCTGACATTTTGTAGAAAAACAAAGGGATTGTTTTTTTTGAAGAAAACGCAACCTCTTTTGGGATAAGAAATAATAATTTTAGATAAATTCCTCGAAAAAAAAGGTAGAAATAGCGTTAAACCGAACTATTTACCTTATCTTTTTTACCTACTTTATCAAGGAAGAAACGCAATTCAAAAAATGCTTTTTTAGGATCTTTCCTCCTATATTTTTTGAACAAAAAAAAACGTTAGGTCAAGAAACCTAACGTTTGTAAAAATACATTTATTTTCTTTATTCTAGTTCAAAACTAATAGAAACTGAAGTATTAACTTCAATTTCCCCTACCGCTAATGTCTGATCTGCTGATTCATCTATAGCTGCCCCCTTTAAAGCGTACATAGGTCTAAATACAGGAGGAGTGGATCCTCCCCCATCTGCAACTAAAATCACCTTTCCTACTTTTTGTCCTAAAGCAGTGGCGTAATCCGTTGCTTTTTTCTTTGCTTCTTGAACAGCTAATGTTCTAGCTTCAGTTTGGTACGAGGCTAATTGAGAAGTTTTATACTCTACGCCATCAATTCGATTAACTCCTTTACTCATAACCCCAGCAATCAATGCCTCATACTTTGATAGATCTTCTAAAGTTAAGGTAATAGTTTGACTTGCTTGATAGTAGTCTTTTTTATCTGTATAGTCTTTATAAGAATAAAAGCTTACCCGTTGGGTTTGAATATTTTTTTCAGGAACTTTAGCTTCTTTCAAATATTTTAAAACACGAGCAACTGCCGCGTCATTTGTACTTTTTACTTCCTCTGCTGTCTTCCCTTTGTTCTCAATGCCCAGTCGAACTACCGCTTGATCGGGTACGGCTTTTACTTTTCCAACGCCTTGAACTTGGATTTGTGGAACACTAGTTCCTGCTGTTTGTGCTTGGGCAGCAACTCCCAAAGCTAAACACATGCTAGCTACTATAAAACTCTTTTTCATCCTATTAATTTTCTAAATCATTTCTAACAAATATAGCGATCTCGTACACAAAAAATAGATTCTCCTCTTTTTTATAATAAACCTTTAACACCTATATTTTATTTTTCTTGGCTAAAACTAGTAGTAATACAATGGGAATCAGCAACAAAACAATTAAAAAAGTCTGCTGTTGAAAGAGTGCAGGATAGCGTACCAAAGTGAGTACCAAACCTCCAATAGCACCTCCAAAATGCGCTGCATGTCCAATATTGTCCGTGTTCTTTTTCATGCCATACAAACTATACAGCAAGTAACCTAAAGCGAAAATGTACCCCTTTATGCCAATGGGAATGAAAAACAAATAGAGCTCTAAATCGGGATATAATAGGATGGAAGCATAAACTACTCCAGTAACTCCACCAGAAGCACCTACAGCATAATATTGTCTACGCTTGCTGTACAATTGATAGGTCAATACATTTCCTATAACAATACTCAGCATGTAAATCAATACAAAGTAGAAACTCCCACTAAGCATAACGACAATACTCGAGAACATATAAAGTGTAAACATATTAAACGCAAAATGCATCCAATCCACATGTAAAAAACCCGACGTAAAAAGTCGGTACCACGCTCCTTGGCGAATTTGATCCAAATCAAAATTGTACTTCGAGAAAAAAGAATAGTCTTGCAAACCTTTATAGGTTGTAATTCCTGTTCCAATTAAAATAACTAAAATAATAGGGGCTATATCCATGCTGATTGTTTTACACACTATCGACTGTAATTTATGTATCGATTAGCGGGTTAAAAATAGTCTAAATCCCTTATCTTTGCTAGTAAATTAATCCTAAATAATGAAGTTACTAATTTACTATATCGCCTATCCTATCTTATGGCTTATTTCTAAATTACCTTTTCCAATCTTTTATTTTGTATCAGATTGTTTTTTCGTGCTTCTATATTATGTAGTGAGATATCGTCGCAAAGCGGTTACAGAAAATATCCGATTAACAATGCCTCACTTATCGGATCAGGAAGTCAAAGATACCGTCAAACAATTCTATAAACACCTCTGCGATATTTTCTTAGAAATGATTAAAACAATTACCATTTCGGAAGAAGACCTGAAAAAGCGCTTTCAATTTACCAATCTCGATACGATCCTATCGGTAGAAAAGCAAGGAAAAAGCGTCATGCTATTTTGTGCGCACTACGCCAATTGGGAATGGCTGATTATTTTAGATAAATTCATTCATTTTCAAGGCTATGCAGTGTATAAAAAAATAGCGAATCCTCATTTCAACGCTATGTTCCTAAAAATACGAACGCGTTTTAATACGCGTTTGGTCGAAATGAAAGAGACCATCCGCGTGATTCGCCAAAATGAAATCAATAAAAATCATGGGATCTATGCCTTTATCAGTGATCAATCCCCTATGATTGGAGATGCTAATTACTGGCAAGACTTTATGGGCATTGAGGTACCCGTTTTTACTGGTGGAGAAGCTTTGTGTAAGAAGTTCAATATGGAACCTATGTATCTCAAAGTAGAATACCTCAAGCGAGGGCATTATCAAGCTACTTTTGTTCCGCTCCTTCAAGCAGGTGAACAAGTAAAAGAAGTGCCCAATTACGAATTGACCCATCGATTTTTACAAGAAGTAGAAAAACAAATAAACGAGGCTCCTGCGTATTATTTTTGGACGCATAAACGATGGAAACACCGCGGTAAAAAACCGGCTAACATCAAATCTTTCCACAACTAACACCGCCTACTGTGTTTCTTTTAACTTCAAAAACCCTTTAATTTTACACGGTTTAAAAATTGCATTTCGTACCTTTAACTGAAATTACGCATATTATGACACATATAGAAAAACTCAGCGCTATCCGCTCTTTAATGAAAGAACAAAAGATAGATGCTTATATTATTCCTTCTTCGGATCCTCATATTAGTGAATATCTTCCTGAATACTACAAATGTATTGCTTGGACTTCTGGTTTCACGGGTTCTGCTGGAACTTTGGTTATTACCCAAAATTTCGCCGGTTTATGGACAGATTCACGCTACTTCGTTCAAGCAAACGATCAATTAGCACATAGTGGTTTCGAATTAGTCAAATTGAAAGTTCAACATATGCCAGAATATGTAGATTGGATTACCACACAATTTGAGACAGGTGTTGTTGCTTTTGATGGAAATTTAGCTTCTTTAGCAGTGGCTACTGCCATTCAATCTACTCTAGCTCCTATTGGGTTTACGATCCACGGACATGCTGATTTATTATCTCCAATTTGGAACGATAGACCCGCACTTCCTACGGAGCCTGCTTATACGCTTCCTGTGTCAACCACCGGACAAAGTACAGCAGACAAACTAGCACGTGTACGAGCAATACTCAAGCAAAAAAGAGCTACTTGTCACCTTGTATCTTCACTAGATGATATTGCTTGGTTATTGAATATCAGGGGAACTGATGTTCCTTGTAACCCTGTTACACTAAGCTTCGTTTATCTAGATGCTGAAAAAGCTACCCTATTTATAGATGCTACTAAATTAGACGATAAAACGAAACAAGAACTACACAACTTTGGCGTTTCAATTGCCGACTATACGAGTTTACCACAAGCGATTGCAGCTATTCCTGCGGGAAGTACTATTCTATTGGACCCAAAACGCACGTGTTTTGCAACCTATGACAGTGTACCTGCAACGGTAACGATCAAAGAGGATATGAATCCTTCAACACGGTTAAAAGCAATTAAAAACGAAGTTGAAATTGCACATGAAAGACAAGCCATGATTAACGATGGTGTTGCCATGACAAAATTCTTTAAATGGATTGAAGAAAATGTAGCTTCTGGTACGTTGACTGAACTAAATATTGCAGATCACTTACTTGATTTACGCGCAGCTCAACCAGGTTTTAAAGACATTAGTTTCAATACGATTGCAGGGTATAAAGATCACGGGGCCTTGCCACACTATTCTGCAGATGAAAAAAGCAGTTATGATCTTAAGACGGAAGGATTACTCCTCGTTGACTCTGGAGGTCAATATGAAACAGGTACAACGGATATCACTCGAGTTGTAGCATTAGGTACACCTACACAAGAAGAGAAAGACGATTACACCATCGTTTTAAGAGGTACAATTGAAGGCTCTATGGCTATTTATACTAAAGGAACTCGCGGCTACCAAATTGATGCGATTACGAGAAGACCTATTTGGGCTACCTTGAGAAACTATGGACACGGTACGGGACATGGTGTTGGATTTTTCTTAAACGTACACGAAGGTCCACATGTGTTTAATCCTACACCAACGGATATTGCCATCGAAAAGGGAATGATTACCTCTATTGAACCAGGTCTATACCGCGAAGGAAAACACGGAATTCGAATTGAAAACTTAGTACTTGCCAAAGACCTTGACGCAAATCAGTTTGGAGAATTTATGGATTTTGAAACCTTGACGATATGCTATATTGCTACTGATTTAGTAGACAAAAAATGGCTAGAACAAACCCATATCGATTGGTTAAACCAATACAACGAATGGGTGTATAACAGCCTAAAAGAATTGTTATCTACAGAAGAAGCTACTTGGTTAAGAGAAAAAACAAAAGCTATTTAATAAAAAAAACCGCCTCTCAAGGCGGTTTTTTTATGCTCTATTTTTTACGCTACATTGCACTTCTCTTTAAAAAAGCCTCACAACAAAACAGATCTAGGGTTATACTTGCCAATCGATCGGCTGTTCGCCTAGACCAACTAAGTACGCATTAATCTTTGAAAAAGGCTTACTTCCATAAAAACCTCTATATACAGATAAAGGCGAAGGATGAGCTGTTTCAATAACGAAATGCTTCGCTCGATCAATCATTTTTCCCTTCTTTTGCGCATAGCTTCCCCACAAAACAAAAACAACATGCTCTCGTTGGGTTGCTATACATTCGATCACTTGATCTGTAAATGTTTCCCATCCTCTTTTTTGATGAGATCCCGCTTTTGACGCTTCAACTGTTAATGTTGCATTGAGTAATAGGACACCTTGTGCTGCCCAAGGAGACAAATCTCCATTGTGTATATTTCGAATTCCCAAATCGTCTTCTAACTCTTTAAAGATATTCTTTAAACTCGGAGGAAATTTCACTCCTTTATGCACAGAAAAAGCCAGCCCGTTCGCTTGAAACTCTCCGTGATAGGGATCTTGCCCCAAGATCACTACTTTAACAGCTGAGAAATCAACGGCTTCTAAAGCTTTAAATACTTGCTCTTCCGGCGGGTAAATTACTTTTTTTTGGCGCTCTTGAGCAACAAATTCTTGTAATGCTATGTAATACGGTTTTTTAAATTCTCCTTCTAAAACCGTATTCCAACTTGTATGCTGTAATCTAATACTCATTATTCTATGTAAACCGTTCTTCTATAAGACACAACTTGTGTTGCATCTCTCGCTTCTATTAATATTTGATTGTATTCGTTTACTCCTTTCTTTGGATTGATAATTTGCTGACGAACGACCCAAAAAAACTCTTTTTTATCTGGATCGAACTCAAAAGAAACAAAATCAACAGGCTCAAACTTCGTTTCTGTTGCCTTGGCAATTTGCAAGATCTTACATACATCTAACGAATAATCTAAAGCCAACTTCTCCTCTGTTTCAGGTAAAAGCAAAGGGGAAATAAGTTGCTGGTAGTCATCTAATGCTATACCCAAACAATAACTCACTCCTTCAGCAGGTTCAAAATCGTAGTAAAAGAAGTATTTTGTCATACACTTACTCATATCTACAACAGGATACCTCGCCTCAAATTTACGAATACTATCGTAAACACTAATGCTTACTCCTTTAAACTTTAATTTGCTTACCATCTCCTCTCCGACTTTCTTCACCAGTAAGTCTTCTAGGTTTTTCTTAATTTCAGCAAAACCTGTCGGTACTAAGTCGATCGGCCTGTTACTGTAGTGATACCCTGTTGAAGATTTTTCAGCATCAACAAAGTAATTGTAATAAGGACATGGATCTATAAACAAATCACTTTGATAACTCCCTCCTATTTTTACTTTACTTTCATCTAAACATTGAGCATTTATTTTCACAATACTTAAAAAAAGCAAAAAGATCGACAGATATAATTTCATGTTTTTAATATTTTATTAAGAAATCAAAAATATAAAACTTTTTAAATATTATTTACTTTCTGCGATTTATTTTATTTTGGAGAAATGGTTTGTTGTGTGTTGTGCGTTGTTTGCTGTGCGTTGTACGTTGTTTAAAGGAAGTTCCTTCTATTTTAGGAAAATTAACCGTTAACTGTTAATTGTTAACAAAAAAACCACATGCTTCTCAACATGTGGTTTTTCTTTTATCTCTAAACGCTTACAGGCGTTTCATTTGTTCTTTCATCATTTTGATTTGATCTTTTAGCATACCTTGCTTATCCAATTTTTGCGCTTCTCCTAACAACTTCGTTGCTTCTAGCTTTCTGCGTTTTGTCATCGATATTCCTGCTAACTGCAATTTAGCCATAGCTAAATCTTGATCCATATTCAAACCTAATTCAATTGCTTTCTTCATGTATTTTTCCGAAGCGTTTAAATTCGTTTGAGAAGTCATAATTCCCATTAGGTAATTATAATATCCGTTTTGCTTTCTAACTAAAGCTGTTTCAGGATTTTTGATTTTCTTCAACCATTTCTCTGCTCCTTCAAAATCTTGTTTTCTCAATTTTAAAAAAGACAATAGGATGAACTCATTTTTAAAATACAACAGTATTACAAGCCCCATTAAGAACAATAAGAAAATACCATTTCCAATATTTGATTCTGAAAATTGCCAAACAGCCATTGCTACTAATAGTGCTGCGATACCTAATTTAATATACCTATGAAACATATGCTATAATTAACTTCATTAAGAATGCAAAATTAAAAAAATAAGCGTAGTATAAAAATTATTCCGCATAAACCTATTTTGCTTTTCTGCTTTTTTGTTTTCTTCTAGCCTCTCTCTACACCCTTAGTGTAGAAAGAATTTGGATTGCTTTTGTTTGTTGACGGTTAAAGGCTAAGGATTGAAAGTTGCCAACATAACAACTAACTTCTCTTACTTCTCAAAATTCAGAAGACGACATAATTCGTTTGCATCTAAATGCGAAAAGGATTCCACAACAAAATCTGCAGTACTGTAATCTTGTTGTTTTGAATGCTGGCTCTTATATCCTAGCACTTTGATTCCTGCGGCATTGGCTGCTTTGATTCCGTTGGTACTATCTTCAATCACTAAGCAATGCGCTTTGTGTTTTATCTTAGCTAATGAAGCCGCATGGTTAAAAATAGCGGGATTGGGTTTGGATTGAGGAAAGTCCTCTCCACTGACAATATGGGTAAAGTAAGGAAATAATTCAAAACGGTTAAACACGCGATTAATCGTACTTTTAGAAGCTGATGACCCCAAGATTAGCTCGATATCCTGTTGATGTAAATCAACAATTAACTTTCTCACCCCTTCGATGAGTTCTAAATCCGGTTTTGTATCAAAAGATTCGTTAAATATAGCGCGTTTACGCAAAACCAAATCAGCAACCTCTTGGTTAAGTTGAAAGTGGTCTTTTACCTTTTGATAGGTATTTTTAGTGGAGAACCCTGTAAAAGAGGTGTACATCTCTTCCTCAACATCAATTCCCAATTCATCAAAATGCTGAAAATAAGCATAGCGATGTACAGGTTCCGTATCTACAATCACCCCGTCCATATCAAAAATAACAGTACGTAACATATCTTCTATTTTTTGTGCAAAGGTAAGCTGTTTTTTCTCATCTAAACGCACACAGTCTTTAATTTCAAAACATGAGGTAAATAATAAGATATATATTGATGTTCCTTCGGTGCTTTTTAGTATTTTTACCCTTACACCTTACCTAAAAAATTAATACCCTATACCTTGTCTGCATCTGAAGAAGAACAATTTGTCCAACAACTGCAAAACACCAAAACGAAAGATCGTGCATTTCAATCGCTTGTTACTCAAAACAAAGCGAGATTGTACTATCATATTCGCTCCCTTGTTTTGAATCACGACGATACAGATGATATCCTACAAGAAACCTTTATCAAAGCCTATGAAAACATAACGGGATTTAAAGGCAATAGCAAACTTTCTTCTTGGCTCTATCGCATTGCAACGAATTGCGCCTTAGATTTTCTAAAACAAAAGAGCAAATTGCAAAATCTCACCTCAGACGAATACAGCCAGCAAAGGGTGGAACAATTAGAGGCTGACCCCTTTTTTAATGGAGATCAAGCAACGCTTTTATTACACAAAGCAATCGCAAGCTTGCCCGAAAAACAACAACTCGTTTTTAAAATGCGCTACTTTCAAGAATTAGATTACAACAGCATGGCTTCGATTCTCGATACTTCTGTTGGCGCATTAAAAGCCTCTTATCACCATGCAGTAAAAAAAATCGAAGTATTTTTGCAATCGCATTAAACCTTTGTAGTAAAATTCAGTCTAAGTAATAGAAGTTTATAAAAATGACAATGAATCACAAGGCTCAAAACAATAGAAAAGATGGTTTCCAAATTCCAGAGGGGTACCTAAACTCCTTTGACGAACGCCTTTTTGAGCGATTAAATGGCACGCAAATACAAGCACCTCAATCAAAAGGTATCTTTGTATTAACGCCTAAAAAAATGATGGCTATCGCCGCCACTATTGTGCTTTTCTTAGGTTTGGGAGTCTTCATTAAGACACAACTTACCGCTTCACTCAGTGAAGAAGCATTGGAGAATTACTTGGAATACAATCCTTCTTCCTACACATTATCAAATGAATTTATTCAAGCCTTTGATGAAAGCGATATCAAAGAGCTTGAACAGGGAATTCAAATCAACCAAAAAGAGATCAATGAATACGTTCAAACCAATATAGATCTTGAGTATTACTTAAATTACTAATTATTATGATGAAAAGATATCTCTTGTTATTGTTCTTCCTTAGTGCTTCGCTCTTCAGTTATGCTCAGCATTCTTCGGATCAAATCAAATCCCTAAAAATCGCACATATCTCTTCTGTCTTAAATTTGACTAGTGACGAAGCAGAGAAATTTTGGCCTATTTACAATACGTACGACAATAAACTCTCTAAACTGAGGCATTCAGAGGTGATACACTATATTAAATCTCATGAAACTCAAGACATTGAAAAACTAACGGAAAAACAAGCAACAGAAAAAGTACAGGATTTAGTTTCCTTTGAAGAAGAGTATCATACACTGAGAAATCAGTTTATTATAGATTGTAAAAAGATCCTGTCTAACAAAAAAATACTCTTGCTAAAGAAAGCAGAAGATGATTTTAATCGCAAATTACTCAAGAAGTACAAGGATAAAAAATAAGCGATAAAATAAAAAATAATAAAACCTACTAAACCTAGCCTACAAAAGACCTATATTTGTAGGCTATTTTATTTTATTATATAATGAGATTACACAGAAACTTAGTTTTTACCGTTATTGACTCTATCTTATTAATTTTCAACGAAGGAGAATACGCAGACAAAGTAGTTGCGAAAGCCTTAAAAAAGGACAAACGTTGGGGAAGTGCAGATCGTAAATTCGTTGCAGAAACGATTTATGAAATTGTGCGTTGGAAGAGGTTATACACTGAAATCGCCGAGGTAAAAGAACCTTATACGCGCGATGATGCTTGGCGTATTTTTACGGTATGGGCTGTATTAAGAGGGTATAACTTACCGGACTGGAAGTATTTTGAAAATGCTCCACTTCGCAGAATCAAAGGTAGATTTGACGAACTAAGTAAAATCAGAAAATTCAAAGAAGCTATTCCGGATTGGATGGATGAATTAGGTGTAAAAGAGTTGGGTGAAGAGCTGTGGTCAAAAGAGATTGCAGCGCAGAATCAACAAGCTCAAGTGATCTTACGCGTCAATACATTAAAAACAACACGCAAAAAATTGCATGCTATTTTAATGGATTTAGACATTGAGACACTTCAACCTGAAGAATATCCAGATGCTTTAATCCTAAAAGAAAGAGCGAATGTATTTTTAACTGATGCTTTTAAAGAAGGATTGTTTGAGGTACAAGATGCTTCTTCTCAACTTGTGGCTCCTTTCTTAGGGATCCAACCAGGGATGCGCGTTGTAGATACTTGTGCAGGTGCGGGTGGAAAAACACTTCACATGGCTGCTTTAATGGAAAACAAAGGGCAAATCATTGCCATGGATATCTATGAAAGCAAGCAAAAACAGCTAAAAATAAGAGCGAAAAGAAATAGCGCATTCAACATTGAATACCGCATTATTGAAGGAACGAAAACCATTAAAAAACTACACGAAAAAGCAGATCGCGTATTGATCGATGCACCTTGTAGTGGTTTAGGGGTAATCAAACGAAATCCAGATACCAAATGGAAGTTACAACCCGAATTTGTAGAGGAAATCAAAAAAGTACAGCAACAAATCCTACAAGACTATACTAAAATAGTCAAAGTTGGAGGACAAGTTGTCTATGCGACTTGCTCAATCTTGCCTTCTGAAAATGAAAAGCAAATTGAAAAATTCTTGGCTTCTGAACCAGGACAGAATTTCAAATTCATTAAAGACCACAAAGTATTGGCACACCAATCTGGTTTTGATGGATTCTACATGGCATTGTTAGAACGAGTTAAATAAGAAAGCGTAGAAGATTACGGTATGAAAAAGCATTTGGTCGTTGTTTTGTTCGCTTCATTACTCCTTAGTTGCGGATGTACTAAAAACAAAACACAACCCATCACCGGTTTTAGTCCAACGCAAACAGAGGTTGCTGAAACAAAACAGAGTATTACTTATACCCTTCCTCAATCGGTAAAAGCTTACTATAAGGAAATCGATTTTTCCAAGTCAAGTGTGGCTTTACAAGCGGATTTAAGTCTATTAACAACAAAACAACACACCCATCGTCTTACGTACAATGAGTTGTGGGATGTGCTAAAAATAACGGATTTAACCCCAGCTGCTAATGAGGTATATTTACTTTATGGCGAAAAGGGAACGCTTCGAGGGAAAAAAGCCTATGCTCGAGGAAAAAACCAAAACGGAGGACGCCAAAACCAATGGAACAGGGAACATACCTATGCTCGATCATTAGGCACACCAAAACTTGAACAATCGAGTTCTGGAGCTAATGAAGATGCACATCACATCAGACCTGCTGATGTACAGTGGAATGCGCAACGTGGCAATAAAAAATTTGCTCAAGGATCAGGACCTGCTGGTGATGTAAAAGAAGGTTGGTATCCTGGAGATGAATGGAAAGGCGATGTAGCTCGTATGATGCTCTATATGTATCTGCGCTACCCGAGTCAATGTTTACCCACCAATGTAGCAATTGGAGAAAAAAATGATCGCGATGGGAATATGGTAAACATACTTTTACAATGGAATGCCGAGGATCCTGTTTCAGCCATTGAAATACAACGCAATGAATATTTAAGTAAACCCGAAATTCAAGGTAACCGAAATCCTTTCATTGACAACCCTAATTTAGCCACTCAACTTTGGGGATGTCCAGAAGCGGAAAATAGATGGTAGCTGGTTTACGGCTTACTGTTAACGGTTTACAGAAGATTATCAATATAAACAAACCATTCCTTTATAGGGGTGGTTTTTTTTTATTTGTTGTTCGTTATTTGGTGAGAACCGCACAAACATCACAAACCGCACAAAAACCTACCGATACCTCATAACAAATCACAGATAACTTTTTGTTTGGTGTTTGGTATATTAGAAAAATCTACTGTTAACTATTTCCTTTTTCCTTCTCGAACATTAACTCCTTTACTTTTTCTTTATCTTCTTTTTCTTTATCCAAGTCGAACATCGTACCAAAAATGCGATCCCAAAACGTATTACTTACCCCAAAACCCAGGTCTTCATTTTTATAATGATGCAAGTGATGGTTTCGCCAAAGGGGTTTCATAAACTTAAAAGGAGGGGCAAATGCGTGTATAGCGTAATGCATGGAAGCATAGAGCAGGTAACCGATGATAAAACCGGGATAAAAACCAAAAGTATATCTCCTTAAAAAGAGATAGTGCAAACCGAAAAGCAAAGCAGCTAAAATAAGGCTGGGTACGGGCGGCATAAACAAACGTTGCCTATCCCTTGGAAAATGGTGGTGATTGCCATGCATAATATAGGTCAATCGCTGCAAGCTTGTTTTTTCGCTAATTAGATGAAACAAATAGCGATGGGCAATATATTCAAAAAACGTCCAGAACAACATACCTCCTATAAAAAGAAATATGAGATTCTGAACGGATAAGTTATAATCAGTGTACCCGATATATAGTATATAAGACAGTATCGGAATATACATCCCCCATATTACTGCGGGATGTCCTTTCGTCAACATTTCTAAATAGGGATTCTCAAATAGTCTCGCCTGTCCTTTGTTATTTATCTTATCAAATTTCATCTATCTTAACTACTTTTCTAGCTAAGATAAAAAAAATCACCATTTTAACACAACACTTCCCCAAGTAAAACCACTTCCAAAAGCTGCTAAAACCACAACATCACCTGTTTTTATTTTACCTTGTTCCCAAGCTTCTGTCAACGCAATCGGCACTGAAGCAGCGGTTGTATTTCCGTATTTTTGGATATTATTGTACACTTGATTATCTGATAAGCCAAATTTTTGTTGGATAAATTGAGAGATTCTCAAATTAGCTTGATGTGGAATCAACATATCGATATCAGAAACTTGAAGCTTGTTAGCTTCTAATCCCTCCATAATTACTTCACTGAAGCGTACGACTGCATTTTTAAATACAAACTGTCCATTCATATAAGGCATATAGCTCAAATCATCTGGATCATTGTCTTTTAAAATATCCGACACCCATCTTCCTCCCATTCCTGGTGCGATTAAGGCTAATTCTTCAGCATGTTCTCCTTGTGAGTGAATATGTGTAGATAGAATTCCCGTTTCGTCTTCAGATCGCGTTAGAATCGCAGCTCCCGCACCATCACCAAAGATCACGGATACCGCACGTCCTCTAGTTGTCATATCCAAGCCTGCTGAATGCACTTCAGATCCCACAACCAAAACGGTTTTATACATCCCTGTTTTAATATATTGATCTGCGACAGATAAGGCATAAATAAACCCAGAACACTGCGCTCTAATATCTAAAGCCGCTACGGTATTTAGTCCTAATGCTTTTTGTAACATCACTCCAGGTCCTGGAAAATAATAATCCGGACTCAACGTAGCAAATACAACAAAGTCGATATCTTTTGCTTCCACTCCTGCGCGTTCCATTGCCTTTTTAGCTGCTTTCACCCCCATTCCCGAAGTAGTATCTTCTTCCAAAACTTTGTGTCTACGCTCGTGAATTCCCGTTCTTTCGACAATCCACTCGTGATTCGTATCCATCACTTTTGACAAATCGTCATTGGTTACTACGTTATCCGGCACATAATAACCTAGACCCGAAATCTTTGATCTAAACATATTCATCTGATTTAATTTGTTAAAGCAAAGGTAAGTTTTTTGTGTATTTTAAAAAACATCAACTAAAAAAACGGACTCTTTTTTAAATATTCCACGTATATTGCCCAAATAAACTAAAACAAACAAAAATGAAGATTTTAAAAACTTCTTTATTCTCTCTTTTTTTAATTACATCTATGTTTGCACAAGAAAATGTAACCTATCAAAAGCCTTCACAAGAAATTTTGCAATTGGCAGAGTTTGAACGTGCTCCTTCCATTTTTATGGATAGCAAAATGGAATACATGCTCTTGAGTTACAGAAGTACGTACAAAACATTGGACGATTTAAATGTTGAAGAGATGCGATTAGGTGGTTTACGAATCGATGTAAACACAAACATTTCAAGTACTTTAACCTATATTGACAACTTAAAAGTTCGAAAGGTAAAAGACAAAAATGAAATTCAAGTGAAAGGCTTACCTGCTAATGCGAGAATTTCCAATTTAACCGTTTCGCCTGATCAAACTAAAATTGCCTTTACAAACACAGTGGCTACTGGGGTTGAATTATGGGTCCTTGATTTCCGTACTGCGGAAGCCAAAAAACTAACGGATGCTAATTTAAACGCCAATTTAGGCAATCCTATTACTTGGTTGAAAGATAATCAACAAGTCTTAGTTAGTGTTATTCCAGCCAATAGACCTGCGTTAATAGATACGAAAAAGAACTTACCTGCTGGACCAATCGTGTCAGTTAGTGAAGAAGGGGTTGTTTCTCAAAACAGAACTTACCAAGATTTACTAAAAAACAAAACAGATGAAGCTAATTTTGAAACATTAGTAACATCTGAGCTTTATCTTGTTGATTTAAATGGCACGAAAAAGCTTTTCAAAGAAGCAGCGATGTATGCTAGTGAATCCATTTCTCCTGATGGCAATTACCTCATGCTCACTACACTTGAGAAACCATTCTCTTACTTGGTACCTTTGCACCGTTTTCCGATGAAAACAAGCGTGTACAAGATGGATGGAACCCTTGTGAAAGAAGTGAATGATGTTCCGCTAAGTGAAATTATGCCTAAAGGGTTTATGGCAGTAAGAGAAGGTAGGAGAAGCATGCAATGGCGCGCGGATCAACCTGCTACACTCTCTTTTGTAGAAGCTTTAGACGGTGGTGATCCTGCTAAAGAGTCACCATACAGAGATGAGGTATTCACTTGGAAAGCTCCGTTTACGGAAGCCCCTAAATCACTCGTAAAACTAGGTCAACGCTATGCGGGAATTACCTGGGGGAATGACCAAGTAGCTCTTGTTTCGGATCAGTGGTATGATACAAGAAACATCAGAAAATTCTTAATCAACCCATCGACAGACAACCCTAATCCAATCAAGATTGAGGATAGAAACGAACAAGATGTGTATAGTGATCCAGGAGTATTCGAAACAAAACGTAATGAATTTGGTCGCTATACCTTAGCAATAGACAACAATAAAATGTTCTTAATTGGCGATGGCTATACTCCGAAAGGACAATTTCCATTTATTGATGAGTTTGATCTAAAGACATTAAAAACTAAACGCTTGTATCAGTCTACCTACACGACTAAAAAAGAAAATATCCAATCGATCGAAGATATTAAAAAAGGATTGGTATTGGTTTCTATTCAGTCACCTACTGAATATCCGAACTACTACTTTAGAAATATCAAAAAGAAAAATGACGTTCAACCAATTACGGCATTCAAAAATCCATTTGAAAGTTTAAATGGGGTACACAAAGAGGTTATTACGTATAAAAGAGCCGATGGTTTAGAATTATCGGGAACTTTGTATTTACCTGCGAATTACGACAGAAAGAATAAAACTGAAAAGTTACCTTTATTGATTTGGGCCTATCCAACAGAATACAAGGATAAAAATAGCGCCGGACAGGTTACTTCTAACTCAAGTGAGTTTACCTTCCCATACTACGGTTCCTTTGTATATTGGGTAACCAAAGGCTATGCCGTTTTAGATGATGCTGCATTCCCTATTGTAGGTGAAGGCACAGAAGAGCCTAACGATACCTATATTGAGCAATTGGTAGCTAATGGTAAAGCTGCTATTGACGCTGTAGATGCTCTAGGTTATATCGATCGCTCTAAAGTTGGGGTTGGCGGACATTCCTATGGTGCTTTTATGACAGCAAACTTATTGACTCATTCGGATCTATTTGCAGTAGGTATTGCGCGAAGTGGAGCATACAATAGAACGCTAACTCCTTTTGGTTTCCAAACAGAACAGCGAAACTATTGGGAAGTTCCTCAAGTATACAATACGATGTCTCCTTTCATGAATGCAGATAAGATGAAAACTCCAATGTTATTGGTACACGGAGAAGCAGATAACAACCCTGGAACATTCACGCTACAAACAGAGCGTTACTTCCAAGCGTTAAAAGGATTAGGAGCACCAGTTCGCATGGTGATCCTTCCGAAAGAAAGTCACGGTTATGTTGCTAAAGAAAACATCCTACACCTTTTATGGGAACAAGATCAATTCTTAGAAAAATACTTAAAGAATAAATAAGAAAAAGACCCTTCGGGGTCTTTTTGTTGGTTAACAGTTATGGATTTATCAGTTATCGGAGATTTTACTAATATAGAAGAAACTTCCTTTAAACAGAAACTCTCCGCTTCAACAAATAATATATAAAAAAAGCTTGCGTTTTTAACGCAAGCTTTTTTTATATAGCTGTCTGATTATTGATTACTCATCATTCATAACCAATTCACTCGTCAACACGTTCGATTTTCGCGCCTAAAGCACGTAAACGCTCATCAATTCGTTCATATCCACGATCGATTTGATCAATGTTTTGAATCACACTTGTTCCTTGTGCAGATAGAGCTGCAATTAACAGGGAGATCCCTGCGCGAATATCCGGTGATGACATGCGTGTTGCTTTCAGTTGTGATTTAAAATCATGACCGATAACTACAGCTCGATGTGGATCACACAGGATAATTTTAGCGCCCATATCAATTAATTTATCGACAAAGAACAGACGACTTTCAAACATCTTTTGATGGATCAATACTTCTCCTCTTGCTTGGGTTGCTACTACCAAAATAACACTCAATAAATCGGGTGTTAATCCTGGCCATGGCGCGTCTGCAATTGTCAAGATAGATCCGTCGATAAAACTCTGTATTTCATAACCTTGTGTATGGGCTGGAATGTAGATATCATCTCCTCTTTTTTCCAACTGAATCCCTAGGCGTCTAAAAGTATTGGGTATTACCCCTAAATGCTCCCAACCTACATTTTTAATTGTCAATTCACTTTTAGTCATGGCTGCTAATCCAATCCACGAACCAATTTCTATCATATCGGGTAAGATTCTATGTTCACATCCATGCAATTCACCTACACCTTCGATAGTTAAGAAGTTAGATCCTACCCCGGTGATCTTTGCTCCCATGCTATTAAGCATTTTACAAAGTTGTTGTAGGTAAGGTTCACAGGCAGCATTGTAAATTGTTGTTGTTCCTTTTGCCAATACGGCAGCCATTACAATATTAGCTGTACCTGTAACAGAAGCTTCTTCCAACAGCATATCCGCACCCACTAATTGTTGTGCTTCAACGCCGTAAAAATATTCTTCTCTATTGTATCGAAAGGTAGCGCCTAATTTAATAAACCCCTCAAAGTGAGTATCCAATCGACGTCTCCCAATTTTGTCTCCCCCTGGTTTTGGGATATATCCCTTACCAAAGCGCCCCAATAATGGACCAACCATCATAATAGACCCTCTCAGTGCTTTTCCTCCTGTTTTAAAATCATCAGAAGTCAAATAATCCATATTGAGTTCATCCGCCTGAAAGGACATTTTATTAGGAGCTAAACGTTCAATCTTCACCCCTAAAGATTCCAGTAATTCAATTAGCTTATTGACATCAATAATATCGGGAATATTGGAGATTACAACCTTTTCTTTGGTTAACAATACGGCGCAAAGTACTTGTAAAGCTTCGTTTTTAGCACCTTGTGCATGCACTTCACCTTTTAATTGATGACCTCCTTCAATTCTAAATGTACTCATTGCTTTTTACCTTTTGCTTGAAAATTATGCTTGTTATACTTCTTGTTGTTATTGTTATTGCTACTATTGCTATTGCCTTTCTGATTGTTAGTATTGGCATTCGAATTATTGGAATAATTACTCTTATTGGACTGCTTTCGATTCACTTGAATCAAATTAGCCGTAGTAGACAATTCTTCTTCTTGTTTAGATAAATTTATTTTCCCACCTGAAAGCTCGCTCAAATGTTCAAAAATAACCTCATCTTTTACATTGTCTTTATTCCAACTGAGGTAACTTTTCTTCATGTGATTCGCGATGACAATAATCAACGCGTCTTTCATTTCCCCTTCTTCAAATTTTAACGCTTCTTCAATCATGCTTTTGATATTGTTACCATAGTAACGATAGTTCAGCTGTTTCTTTGGATAAGGCAATACCTCGGGCTTTGCATACACTGTTTCTCTTGTTGCAATGGGAAATGGGCAATCTACATCCAATTTAAAATCAGATATCATAAAAAGTTGATCCCATAATTTATGCTGAAAATCAGGTACATCGCGTAGATGAGGATTCATATCTCCCATAATGCGAATAGCAAAATTAGCCGCTTTATTTCGTTCTTCTCTATTTTCTATTGACACGATATGCTCAATCATGAGTTGAAGATGACGACCGTAATCGGGAATTACTAATTTATTGGTGGCTGTATTATAGCCTAAGTGTGTTACTGCTTCTGCGGAGTTGAATTTCATCTAATTGGTGTTTACAAAGTTTGGCTCATTGTCCTAGCTATAAAAGTAAGAAAGTTTCTAGGATAAAGCAATTTTTACAAGGACAATAACCCTTCAATTGTCGATAGTTCAATATACTTATCTACAATTGCTTGTGCACTTGTCATATGAACTTTTATCGATACGCTAGTAAACGTTCCTTTACTTGAATTTCTGAAGTTTATCGCGGGATTCATTCCATCAAAAGCACGCTCAATTTGAGCAATCTTACGCTCATCTGCTGGAACAATAAATTTAAACAAGTATTCGTTTGGCCAAGTTCTTTCAAACTCAAGCTTTTCTTTCAAGCTCTCGTAAAATTCTTTCGTCTTCGTATCCATAAAATATTTTAATGCAAATATACGGATTTTGATCGGAAAATAGGGTATTGGAAAGAGGAAAAGGGAGAGCGGAGAGGAGTAACTTTTTCAATATTTAGAAATGTTTCTCCTTTTGCTTTTTTGTTTTGTAAATTTTAGATTAAAAACGGTCAACCCTATTTAGGGACGTTCACTCTCTCCTCTTTCCTCTATATCTCACTTATTTTATATTGGTTTTGGTGTTCGATGAATCTACGCTTCGCTCCGATTTCCTCTCTCTTCTCTCTTCTCTCCTCTCTCCATTTTAACCTTATCTTATAATAAAGAATCCTTGAAAAGGCGTACTATCCCAACTTTTTATTATACTTTTGCCCCTTTCCTATTTTTACGTAGCAATGAATACAAAACTCGTTTTAATAATCGGTGGCCCCGGATCTGGTAAGACAACTATAATCAATGAATTAACTAACAGAGGTTATATCTGCTATCCTGAAATATCAAGAGAAGTTACAAAGAAAGCACAAGAGAAAGGGATTGATCAACTTTTTTTAACGGACCCTCTGCTATTTAGTCAACTTTTACTAGAAGGTAGAATTGATCAGCATAAAAATGCCGTTGAAGAAGAAGCGCCCATCGTCTTTATAGACCGTGGGATTCCCGATGTACTCGCCTATATGCATTACAAAGGTGACGCCTATCCTGAAAGCTTTGATTTAGCTTGTAAAAACCACTTGTATCACCAGATTTTCCTTTTACCACCATGGGAAAACATTTACATCAGTGATGAGCAACGCTATGAATCTTTCGAACAAGCGAATCTCATTCACCGTTATTTAGTGGATACCTACAAGAAATACGGGTATGACTTAATCGAAGTTCCCTGTGAAACGATTGCCAAAAGAGTAGAATTTATCTTAGAAAGAGTATAACATAAAAAAGGATTGTTTCGGCAATCCTTTTTACATTTTTGACTACCTTAGTCGAACGCAAAACCGATCTATCCATGACTAAAAAACCCATCGATTTACTTCAACAATACTGGAAACACACTTCTTTTCGTGAGCCACAAGAAGCTATTATTGATGCTGTTTTAGAACGAAAGGATACATTTGCTTTACTGCCAACGGGAGGAGGAAAGAGTATCTGCTTTCAAATCCCAGCTTTGCTCATGCCCGGTACTTGTTTGGTTATTTCGCCTTTGGTTGCTTTGATGCAGGATCAAGTCAATAATTTAAATGCATTGGGAATTAAAGCCGCCGCCATTATGGGTGGGACTTCCTTAACGGATATTGACGCCATACTAGACAATTGCCTCTATGGCGATTATAAATTATTGTATTTATCTCCGGAGCGATTAGAGCAAACCTGGTTATTGGAGCGCATTGAAAACCTTAAAATCAGCTTAATCGCCGTTGATGAGGCTCATTGTATTTCACAATGGGGGAATGATTTCCGCCCTGCTTACCTCAAGATCAATCAATTGCGAAAACTCTTCCCTTCTGTGGGAATCGTTGCGCTAACTGGCTCAGCCAACAAACGCGTCATAGCTGATATTTGTACCAACTTAGAACTAAAAGACGTTGCTTTATTTACCAAGAGTTTCTATCGAGACAACCTCATTTACGGGGTATATCAAGTAGAAAATAAAGAAGCGCTTGTGGATCGGATTTTACAAAAAAATCCCTTCCCTACAATTATTTACGTTCGCAGTCGAAAAGAAACACAACTCCTCGCTCAACAACTCAATCAAAAGAATTACAAGGCTAATTTTTTTCACGGTGGGCTAAATACCTTTGAGAAAAAAAAGCGCCTCGACGATTGGATGGCGGAGAAAACGCCTATTATGGTTGCTACTAATGCTTTTGGCATGGGGATTGACAAAAAAAACGTACGCAACGTCATTCACCTTCAGTTGCCTGAAAATTTGGAAAACTACTACCAAGAGGCTGGTCGTGCGGGACGCGATGAATCCAAAGCGTTTGCTTCTTTGCTACTCTCCCCTAGCGAACCTAAAACAGTAGACGATTGGTGTAAAGAAAACTTATTTGACAAGGCGTTTCTAAAACTGGTGTACAGAAAGCTAAATAACTACCTCAGTATTGGTTTAGGCGAAGGATACGACACGTCCTATTCCTTTAGTTTTAATCAATTTTGTTTACAGTACAAGTTTCCATACACGTTAACCTACAATGCCCTTCAGTTTTTAGATCGACAAGGCATTTGTAGATTAACTCCGAATTCCAACAACAAAACACAGCTGCAATTTGTCGTTAGTAGCAGTGAGTTGCTAGACTATGTCTATGACAATGAACGCCAAGAACATGTACTCTTGCAGCTAATTCGACATTATCCAGGGATACACGAATACAATACACCAATCAATCTCGCCTTCATCAGTGAACAGGTGCATGAACCTATTCTGTTTATACAAGAGTGTTTACAAACCTGGCATCAGGAAAATCTGTGCATCTTCACACCAGAAGAACACGACTTAGAAATTACGTTTCACGAGGCATGGGAAGAGGATAAAACCATTTATCGAACTTTTCCTTTCTTAGAACAACAAAATAAATTAAAACGAGAGCAATACGAAGCCATTTATTTTTACGCACAAAATGACGATATTTGTAAAAATAAAATTCTACTGCAATACTTCGATGAAAAACTAGAACAAAATTGCGGAACCTGTTCCACTTGCTTGCAAAGAAGCAAGAAGAAGACTACAGCTAGTTTGTCACAAATAAAAGAACACATCTTGTTGCATCTACAACGCGAAGAAGCAGCATCAGCAAGTGAATTGGAAGTCGCACTCCATCTTAGTATGCAGGATATTCTCGTTGTGCTTCAGCTTTTGTTAGAACAACAGCAAATTAAACTAAATAATAAAAATCAATATACTTTACTATAATGAAAGACTTACGGATCATTTTTATGGGAACACCTGATTTTGCAGTTGGGATTCTCGATGCGATGTATCAACATAACTTCAACATTGTAGCTGTTATTACAGCTCCAGATCGCCCTGCTGGTAGAGGTCAAAAACTAAAGTATTCGGCGGTAAAGGAGTATGCTTTAGACAAACAACTCCCCATTTTACAGCCAACTAATCTTAAAGAAGAGGCTTTTTTAGAGGAATTAGCGTCCTACCAAGCTAATCTCCAGGTTGTGGTAGCCTTCAGAATGCTCCCAGCAGTAGTATGGCAAATGCCTGCCTTGGGAACATTTAACCTCCATGCTTCTTTATTACCTGATTACAGAGGAGCTGCCCCTATCAATTGGGCCATCATCAATGGGGAGACAAAAACAGGAGTTACCACCTTCTTTATCGATGAAAAAATTGATACAGGAGCGATTATTTTAAAGAAAGAAACCACAATTGGAACAAAAGAAACCGCAGGTGAATTACACGATCGCCTGATGGTTCTCGGGGCTGAAACGGTGGTAGAAACCCTAGAGCTAATCCAAAAAGGAGACGTAAAAGTAGTGCATCAGCCTGCTGAAGACACCAAAACAGCGTATAAACTCAATCGAGAGAATTGCAAAATAGACTTCAGCAAGACGGGTGTAGAAATAGAACAACTGATTCGTGGCTTGAGCCCTTATCCAGCGGCATGGTGCATGTTAGAAGACCGCAATACACAACAGGAATGGAACATCAAAATACACGAAGCACACTTCGAAGAAGAAGAACACCAACTACCAATAGGTCAGGTAATTACAACAAAAAAAACGATTAAAGCTGCCGTGCAAAATGGCTTTCTAAATCTTGTTAAATTGCAACTACCAGGCAAGAAAATGATGTTAGCAAACGAAGTATTAAATGGGCAAAATTTTAGCGAAAACACTATCGTTTTATAACTCATTCCTATTTTATCAAAAACTTCACTTAGAACCTTAACACAAAAAAAGATATTCTATTTCGTTTTTTTTTCGCAAAAAGCTTGTTTTATAACTTTATAACCCTAAATTTGTAATAAGAACGTTAATAAAGTTAACCTTTAAAAAAAATTATTATGAACAAAACAGAATTAATTGATGCTATCGCAAAGGATGCAGAAATCAGTAAAGTTGCAGCGAAAAAAGCTTTAGAATCTTTCTTATCTAACGTTGAGTCTACATTAGCTAAAGGAGACAAAATTTCATTGGTAGGTTTCGGTTCATGGTCAGTATCTGAAAGAGCTGCTAGAGAAGGAAGAAACCCTCAAACAGGAAAAACAATCAAAATTGCTGCTAAAAAAGTAGTTAAATTTAAAGCTGGATCTGAGTTAGAAGGATCTGTAAACAAGTAATTACTGACTTTGTTTATGTAATATAAACATATCAAAATAGTAAAAAATTAAAAAAGTCTTATTATATTGTATAATGAGACTTTTTTTATGCCTATTCCATGACAGAACACCAGATCAATAAAGGAGATTATTTAATTGCACTACCCTCTGCCTACAATCCTAATGATGTAGAATTTAATCAGTCTGTGATTCTCTTAACAGATCACAACATTGACGGTTGTATGGGCTTTATCCTAAATAAACCCACTCCTTACCTACTCAGTGAATTGGTACCCGAAAGTAGCGGTGCATTTACCGTTTATCACGGTGGGCCAGTTGAATCTGACCGTTTGTTTTGCATTCACAAATGCCCAGATCTTATTCCTGATAGTATTGCTATCACTGATCAATTGTATTGGGGAGGAGATTTCAACAGTATATTCAATCACATCGAAATGGGGTTACTCACCCACTTGGATTTGCGCTTCTTCATGGGGTATTCCGGTTGGGACAATGGTCAACTCGAAATGGAATTGTCCAATCAACACTGGATCAAAACCGATAACCTTCACTTCAATCCGTTAGAACAACCCACTAAAACGTATTGGAAGGAAGCCATGCAAACCATGGGAAAAGATTTTAGCATTTGGCTTAATGCCCCTGAAAATCCAAATTTGAATTAGTGAACAGTGAACAGTTAACGGTGAACAGTGAACAGTTAACGGCAGTTTCTCTGAAATAGAAAGTATTTTCTTTAAACGAAAATCTCACCACCTCACCAAACAAAAAGTTATTGGTGATCTGTTATGAGGTATCGGTAGGTTTTTATGCTGTTTGTGCTGTTTGTGCTGTTTGTGCTGTTTGTGCTGTTTGTGCTGTTTGTGCTGTTTGTGCTGTTTGTGCTGTTTGTGATGTTTGTGATGTTTGTGCTGTTTGTGATGTTTGTGATGTTTGTGATGTTTGTGATGTTTGTGATGTTTGTGATGTTTGTGATGTTTGTGCTGTTTGTGATGTTTGTGATGTTTGTGATGTTTGTGATGTTTGTGCTGTTTGTGCTGTTTGTGCTGTTTGTGCTGTTTGTGATGTTTGTGCTGTTTGTGATGTTTGTGATGTTTGTGATGTTCTCACCATCTCACCAAACAAAAAGTTATCAGTGATCTGTTATGAGGTATCGGTAGGTTTTGGTGCGGTTTGTAAGCTTCTTCTCAACAATCAACGAACAAAAAACAACGAACAAAAAACAACGAACAAAAAACAACGAACAAAAAACAACGAACAAAAAACAACGAA
>NZ_JBMVQP010000039.1:0-31048 GCF_050522425.1 Myroides sp. C6-3
GTCGCAGTATCAGCGTATGCGATATGGGTATAGGATGTTTGACCATCAATTCCTTTTGCTCCTGCAATTCCTTGATCGCCTTTGTTTCCTTGTAAACCCTGTAAACCACGATCTCCTTTATCCCCTTTGTCACCTTTAATTTGAGACCATTTATATTTTGTTGGATCCGAACTATCAGCTTGGGTAAAATCCGTATAAGTTCCAATATGTGTTTTACCGACACTAATAGTTGTACTAAAGCCTGAAGTTCCTGTGATATTATTAGCCCAAGCTGTATGGAAATAGGGTGTTTTTCCATCAGCACCTTTTGCACCAGGTATCCCTTGATTGCCATCGGCCCCTTTGATCAAACTCCATTTGTATTTACTAGCTACTGTTGAATCTTGAGCGATAAAGTCAACATACATACCAATATAAGTTTTACCCGTAGGATTCTGCGAAAACCCACCACCTGTCGCAGTATCAGCGTATGCGATATGGGTATAGGATGTTTGACCATCAATTCCTTTTGCTCCTGCAATTCCTTGATCACCTTTGTTTCCTTGTAACCCCTGTAAACCACGATCTCCTTTTACTCCTTGAATTCCCTGAATCCCTTGATCTCCTTTGTTTCCTTGTATCCCCTGTAAACCACGATCTCCTTTTACCCCTTGAATCCCTTGATCACCTTTTAAACCATCTTTACCCGCAATACGCACAGCTTGCCCCCAAGGATTCGTCCCTTTTCTTTGACGCATATAAACATCTGTTGACTGCATTGTAGAGTGCCAAGCAGAAGTACCATTGACAGAATACTCAACGTATATCTCTTGATCTTGAATGATGTTCTCAATTTCTTCTAAAGCAGGTGAATCTGAGCTAAATGTGATTTTACCTCTTATTTCTCCTGTATCAAGATCAAAATAAGTATTACCATCTGTAGAAGTAATTCTACCAGTGGTAATCTCTCGACCATTTATGTTTGTAAAACCATTGGATAGCCTGATTTTTCTAAAACCATTAGAAACTGAACTCAAATAACCCGCTTCAAAGTGATAAAATGCTTCATCAGCATCTACCTTTATTTGATTAGGAGATACAAATACAGAAGCGTTGTTCCCTACTTTTTGAGCCTTGATATAAATGAAATTAAACCCTGTTGAAATGCCATTGAAAGTATTCGCAGGAATATCCCAGTACCGCGGTTCCTCTTCTAACGTATAATGAATAATTTGTCCTTTAGTATTGCGCAATGCTGTATTATTAGCTTCAATCATTAAAGTCAAGTCCTCTAGTGTAAATTGCTGTTCACGGGATCCAACAGCAAGCATTTTTGTCTCAATGCTGAGTGGTTTAATCTTTACTGGATCAAAGTATCCTTCAGCATCAAATACATTTTCTTGAATCTCTTGTGAAAACTCATAATTTCTCATAATCGATTCTGTGAACTTTTTTCGATTGTCGATAAGTTCCTGTTCCTTACGATTCTTATCTATGTAATCACGTATGATCTTTTCTTGCTGTATTTTTTCTGCAATTTCGAACTCAACTTGAAAAGGATTCTGTAAATCTTTGACAATTGAAATTACTCTGATTTCAGCATCTAAACCGAAATCAACATCTTTAAATCTAATAGTATTTCCTAGCTGTAAATTGATATTTTGACGTTCGAAATAAATTGGATCGCCTTGAGCTAAATACTGTAAACGAGGAATGGAATTTTCCTCTAAATACTCTTGAGCTTTGTTTTTAAGCTCTGTTTCAGCATTAATGAGATAAGCTTCAGGCATAACGATATCTGTTAGAACATAAACATCTCCAACAGCAGGACGCAATAACTCATTGGGAACTTCATATGCTTTTTCATCCTTGTTCTTTAAAAGAACAAAACTCTTTGCTTGATGGTTGTAACCGTGCTTTTGAATTTCGAATGTATAGCCTGCTAATTGACCTGTATTAAAGGTCACTTTAGCAGCTATACCAGGAAGAAGTATTGGAGTTATTTCCCCATTTAATTCTGTTGTTCCATTAAGATCAAAATCCATGGAAGTATCAACAAATTTGAAAGGATTGTCACTAAATACAGCAGTTATTTTTCCATTTCGACGTGGATAGATTTCATCCCATGTATGAGATGCTTCTATGAGTCCAAATTTATTTACATTATTCTCTAAGTAAGGTACATCTAGCTTTAAACGACTAGAACCATATCGATACGAAGGCGGAATATTACGACTTGAACCTGACGCATATAATCTTGTCAAGATATTAGAAGAATCCAGGGTTGTTCGCGAAATAGTTCGGAGCCCCTTTGATTGCCCATATTCTAACTCAAGTCTGCTGACTTCTTGTTTTTTAATAAGATGGATTGTTTTATCTCCATCGATCCAATACTCTGTTTCAAATTCATCAGCACATAGTGATAATGCGGATAAAACGTTATTGTCATTAAACGCAATGTTTTTAGATTCGGTTTCTTCGGCATAACCTAATTTCCAATTGCCTCCTTCACGATTTGCATTGGTAACAATGTGTCTTAGCAACACTTCTGCATTACCCATAATCGCAAATTCGGTTTCAGTTAAGTCATTGTTTTGATTGAAACCTAAAAATAAAACCTTGTTTAAATTGTATTTAAACGATTCAAATTGCAACTCATAGACAAAGTGATTTGTAGCGTTCTTTTGCGCATTTGGCTCTTTGTTTAATACGTATGTGTCTCCATAAACTTCCACTGTATCGCCAATTTGAAAAGGAATGTATTTAGGTAAAATGAATTTCATATTAACAAGTTCCTCAGCCATGATTTTACGACTAACAGAACCTGTGGGTGCTACTGTTGCAATGACTTGATTATTTCTTTTTATACTATATTTCATTTTACCTGTAGTGTTAATTCAAATTTTACAAATACTCTTTCAACGTTTTTTAAACGTTTTCTTACTTTTATGAAGTTGGTTGCCTTTTTATAAAAAACATCATAGGTCTTACCATGATCATAGATGTACAGTTTTTGATAACCCGCTTTGCTGATCTCCGAGAAAAACGCATTGTACTTATTCCAAAAAACAACATCATTAGGAGCCATAAAGGCACACTGGAGCGTAATTTCCTTGTCTTTAAAAAAAACTCGGTCTAAATGATATTCTGTACCATTTTGATCTAACCAATCATTTTGGAGTGGTTCTTTTCGTTCAGGATACTCTAGCAGTTTAGCCGTACCTGTCTGAATGATTAAGTTGTATGCATCTTTTAAAGAAAATGTGTTTAAGGTGTCCATCCGTTAGCGTTTAAAATAGTTGAATCATTTCTTAAGGATCTAGATCGATCTAACAACGACTGTAACAGTTCATTTGACTTTGCTGTGTTAGTCGAAGTTTGTCGGGTATTTATTTCGATTTGCATTTGTATGGCAACCTGTCGAGACAGAACCTCTAGTTGTGAAGTAAAACTGTTTTTTAAAATACTGTTCGTTTCTAATTGAGCTAATCTCCAACCTCCAATCTGTCCTGATAACAAATCTGCTTGAGTTTCGGTCATACCTTTGATTGCTCCTTTTAGAGAGTTTTTATCATCTCCATTAGAAAAGTCGATTCCTGCCTGATTAAGTGCATCCATCTTTTTTTGTGCCTCCTCAACCAATTGCATATACATTTCACGAATTTTATCGGCGTCAGTAGAAGAAAGCTCTCCATCACTCATTAGATCAGCTAGCTCTCTTTGTAGGTCTTTTACTCCTTCATTAAGAGTATCTGTTATCATACCCTGCATGATTGCATTCTTTAATATCCCCTCTATATCATCAGCAAAGTCTTCAAAACTTCTTTTCCCTTCAGCTAATCCATTGCGTATACTATCTATTAAACTATCAGATGTAGTTCCAGTAATAGCATCAAGCAATGCTTGTTCTGTCTCTTCAATTACTTTCTGAACATCTCCAAGCTCTTCTTTTAGTTTTTGAAGTTCTTCAAACCAGACCTTTGTATCCCCCTCAAGTTTATTGTGTTTATAAAGTTCTTCTAACTTATCATAGTCAACCCCAAATAGGTCACCCCATTCAGTTTTTGTTTTAGTACGCCAAAATGACGTGGAACGCCAACGATCTACAATGTATTCTCCCTTGTTCTGAATCATTTGTAGCTGCTTCTCGATCTCTCTCTCTATCTCAGGTGTTTGCTTTTTTAACTCATCTAATTGACTAGAAAGCATCGTCTTATTGGTCGTCTTATTAGATATACTATCATATCTACGTTTACGAAGCAAAGCTTGATACTCAAGTTCACCTCGATAAACATCCATCTGCCATTGTTTAAATTCTCTATAAGCCTGTTTCTGTGCCTGTACTATACCACTCCATACTTGAGCTATAACACCCACACCTTCCATTATTGCTCCTACAGCCCCTAGTTCGGTTCCACCACCTATTTTGCCAGCCTCTTTTAAAGAACTTCCTAAAGAAGAAATTACTTTAGTCACAGCCTCCATTACCCTGAGACCATCACCTATGATTTTAAACAAGTCTGACATGCCAGGATTAATCTCAGCTAAACTATTTGACACACTCAAGAACTGATCTCCTATGAAACCTAAATCTTGACCTACTGCACTAATCTTATCAATGTTCAATGAGTTTAAACGCATCTCAAGTAATTCGATTGAAACACTCATTTTACGAGATTTATTCATAAACTCTTCATAGGAAGTATCATTATCTTGTTTTAATGTTTGACGCTGAGCTTTTAAATCTTCAATCTGTTTTTTAACCATGTCAATCTGTGCATCGACAACACCTGTCGCAGTCATTGTATCTCTACGATCTATTTGTGCATTAGGAAGTCGATTGGTAAGATCTCTGATAATGTCATTAATGATTTTACGCTGTTCAGCGCTAATCTCTTTATTGGTATTTAAAAATTCTGTAAGATCTCTGATCTGTCTTTTTAGTTGTCCTTTGGTAGCAGAAGAAATAATGTCTAACGCGTTTACATACGTCCCTGAACTTTGTAATACTGAATCTGCCAGAGCATCAAATTCATCTTGCGCTTGTTTAGCTAGAACTTTTGAACGATTCTCTAATTCCTTTCCTGTATACTTGCTTTGCAATTCAAGGTTGAGCTTAGCATATTTATCGCGTAATTGAAATAACTTTTGTTCTGTTGTAGCAGTAAGATTATACATTTCCTCTAACTGCTTGTGCTCAATTTTACTTTTGTCTTCTCCATGTTGGATAAGGAGTTCTGTAAGCATAGCATAACGCTTTTTCTCTTCAGCAGTCATATCGCTTACATTAATCTTATCTAGTTCATCACTGACAAGATCATAATATGTCTTTGTAACATTGATCAAATTTCCAAAGGTCTCATTGGCAAAAGAAATAGAAGAATTCTTTTTAAATTCTTCATACTCTTCATAGATGCGTTTAGATTCCTCTAATTGCTTTTGGAGCTTATCCGTATCGTTATTATATTGTACTGAATTGATTTCTTGTGTTTCAAGTTTGTCAATTCTTTCGATATCTTTTAACTCTAACTTTGCTTTTTTAGCTTCGTCACGCAGTTTGGTATAACGTAATTCGATATCTTTCAAATCTTTCGCTAAACCTGTTAAACGACTTTTGTCTAGATCTCCTTCCGCTTTTTTGATGTCAGCTAAAACTTTTATTTTGTCAGCTAAAGCTTTTTTGGTTTGCGCATCAGCTTCTTTATCATCAGGTTTAATTTTGAGTTTAGAGGCTAATTCACCTGCTTTCTTTTGTAATTCAAAAGAAGCCTCAAGCATCGTTTTATCTTTGGCTTGTTCTTTTCTAAATTCACGGAGTTTTTCTTTGATCGTAAAACTGAAACCTGTAATTGCTTGATTGAAATCTTCATCAGAAGGAATGTTCAAAAAGGATAAAATTTCTGCTTGAGAAATTTCTCTATTGGCTACTTGTTCCTTTAAACCTAAAGAACTTCTAAATTTCTCGCCAAATTTATCCAAGTTGTTCTGAAGACTTTCGTACCATCCTAAATCACCTGTACTGAGCGCAGTTATTTGTTCCAAGAGGTTTTTCTGTTTCTCCAGTGATAGCATATACGACGCTTCAGCTTGAGATTTTACAGTTAAATACGAAATGTAGTTTGGAAGATTCTTGATCACTTGCTGCTCAAGTTGTGCATAGTCCTTAACGGATCCTAGCACATTTCCAAACTCTTTGTTGTAATCGATAACGGCTTTTCTCTTCTGATTCTCTGTTAGTGCTACTTTTTCATTTGTAGTGCTTAAAAGTTGAAGTTTTGCGATCTTTTCGCCATAGAGTTCATTTCCCTTTTTCGAAATCGTTTGATTTCGTTCAAGCTCATCTGAAGTTAGACCGATGGCTTTTTTTACCTTATCCCAATTGGCCACAAGTTCTGACAATAGAACTATTGCAACTCCAATACCTACAGAGAAAAGAGCAATTTTAAAGCCTTTTAAAGCACCTGTTGAATCTCCAATAGCTTTGGTATATAGGCCTTTTAAAGTTGTAAGTGCTTTTGTTGCGACAGAATCTTTTCTCAACAATTCTGCTTGTATGGTCTGCAAACCTTGTAACAATGACATGGCACTGGTCACTTTCAAGATAGCTTGTTCCACATCTTTTTGATCCTGTCCAAAGAGAGCACCTGCACTTTTTGCAAGAGCATACCCCGACGCAATTCCCTTAGTTGCTCGTATAAGAGTATCAAGGTTATTAGTCGCTGAGGCTGAATGTCGAACTTCCTCATTTACGGTGCTCAATGCTCCAGCCAATTCTTTGGCTTGATTGGATAACTCTCTATACTGTTGTGTGTTTTGTTGTCCATTGAGACGCATTTTAGCTAGTTCTTGAACTAGTTCAGCTAATTGTCCTTTGAGTCCTTTGACTTGTTCTTCTTGAGCCTTAATGGAATTCCCAACTTCATCAAAACCTGTGCGACCAATATTACCTACACGGCGAATATTATTCTCTAGGTCTTCAATATTTTTATTGAGAATAGTAATCTTTTCAGGATCAGTTTCAGAGCTGAGCTTTTCTTGAAACATCAACAAAGCATCTTTCATCTGATTGATGCTGTTTCCTGCAGAATCATAAAGCTCTATATTTCTACCAAGTATGTTGTTAGCAGCATCCAAATCATTTCTCAAGCTAGAGAATGTTTCTTTGTCATTGATTTTGTTGAGACGAGCCCCAACAAAATCAATGACAATTCCCAATTGTTGAAATTCATTTTCAGCCTTATTAATTGCCTCTGACAATACTTCTAGCTCCTGACTAGAAGCGAAAGAAGGTGAAAATGTTTTATCGCTAATTGAATCTAACAGATGACCTGCTTGCTCAAGTTTGTCTGTATCAAAAACATCTAATTTCTTGTTGTTAGCGTTGTCGATCAACTTTTGAAGACTATCAGAAACCTCTTGGATTTTGAATTGATAAACAGCTAATTGTGTTGGATCAGTTGTACTGTCCATCATCTTTTTTAATCCCTCAAGTGTATTACTATACGTGTCATACGCTCTTTTTTGAGCTTGTGTTAGTCTTACATTTTCATTTAAAGCTTGATTCACTTGAAGTTGAGTGTCAATATAAGCTTGAAAATTTTTCTCACTTTTTTCAAGAGCATAATCAACGCCTTGCAAACCTTTCTCAACTGCTAAAGCTTGTTGCAAGACTTCAGGCGAGTTGATAATAAAGGAAATTTCGATAGGTTCTTCGTTGTTCATATGCTATTTATTAAATACCAAACCATTGAGCTAATTCATCATCAGACTCAAATTCTTTTACTTGTTTTTCTTTCTTAGATAATTTAGGAGCATCTGCAAGCATTAAGGTGAGTTCAATGAGTGTGCAGTTTAAAATCTCTTTTTTTGACCAACCTGTTTTTTCTGCAAAGACATAGATTAGTCCAAAGACGCTATGGAAGCTTTCGCTTGTTAACTCGTCTGTTTCTCTTGACTCAAGTTCATCGGCGTGGTGATTTTCATCGCTCCGATTGATCTGATAGTAGTCGTAAAATCCGAAATACCCGAATAGAGTATCACAAGTTGCAACAGGTGACTGATCTCTTTTGCAGATAATTTTTTTCGAATGATAAAGCTTACAATTGGAACTAAAAAGTACAAGTAATCTTTATCAAGCATCGAATAGGCAACTATTTTCGTGACCTTTTTTCGATGCTTGGCCAAGACTTCATACGCTTCACGAACCGTGAATTCTTTGTCTTTATCTATATCCATAAGCAGATACAATCTACTTATTTTAAGGAGCGTCTCTATTCGCAAGTCCTTGATCCCAAAGTTTATATTTCGAACAATAAACAATGTGAGTATTCTTAAAAAAAGAGGTGCGCCAATTGGCACTTTTACACCTCTTTTTAATAGAATATTTGCTGTATGTAACTCAGGGTTCATTATGGTGTTTTCTTACCAATTAGTACTGCAGGTTTACCCTTAGCTGGGCTCATTGGTTTTAGCGTAACCTCCAATAATGCTAATCCATTTTTTACAAATTTTGCATTGAACTTCGCAAGAACTCGACACTTTGGAAATTGAAAAGGTGTACCTGTATCAGTTGTTAGTTCAATGGCTTGATAAATTGATGTGGAACTGGTTGGTTCTGCCCATTGCCCATTTACTACAGTACCTCCTTTAAGTTTTGCTAATGTCTCAGCAGAATAGTCAAATGTGGAGAATTTAATTTGCTTAGCGCCTTTTGTTGAAAACACTTCAATTGGATCGTCTTCTTGATCTGCAAATTCTTCAGTAATCTGAGGGTCGTCTTCTGTGAATTCACAACTGTCTCGATAAGTTCTACAAAGCTCTTCTAATACTGCAGGCATTGTTCCATCCTCTGTGGGATCTCCTGACTTAATTTGCTTTAGACCGTATGTTCTTGTTTCTGCCATTTTAAATAGTCTTTAATAGGTTTTTAAATACTGTTTAGTCTACAGTTTCTGTAGATGTAGAATCGGAGTGTTCTTCTTGCTTTTCAGAATCCTCACCTTCAGTAGAAGATTCTTCTTTGGAAGTCTGAGCTGCTTGAGCTAATTCCGCTTCTTTCGCTTCGATGTTTTCTTTCAACTTTTTTACTCCCATATTACCAGGTGCTTTTTTCTCAAACAACGTTTCATATTTAGCGAGTAATTCCGTTCGCTCGTTATCTGTGTCTGTTGTCTGTGCTGTTACAGGCTCTACCTGTTTAGTTTCTCTTTCACGATGAAAAGTAAAAACCTCTTTATTGGTTAATATTGTTGAATGAGCATCAGCACGCTCTTTTTCTGTGAAACCTTGTCCATCTGTTGTTAGATAAATTTCTTCAAGGTCATGGATACGCATCATCTCTTGTGCTTTATCCCATAAATTTTGTTTTTTCATTTCTAAAAATTTAGAAGGTTGTAGTTTACACCTATTCCAACATAAGGTTGTGTTACGAATTGTCCGTTAGAGACACTTAATGCATAACCTGTTGATAGTCCTAGTCCAAATCGTCTGGGAGGTTTTTCTTGTAGTGAAAATGAGTTAAGTCCTCTTATTGTGACTCGTGGATCATCGGAATAGATATCGATGTAGTCTTTCTTTTCTGCTAAGAACCAAGAGCGTTTACTATACCTCGCGATGTTTAAACTAACGTTATACTTTAGGTCTAGAGTTTCTGATGTTGGTTGGTAAAGCAGGGAAAGCCATTTGTCTTGATAAGTTATAGTACCATCGGTTTGTTTTACCAATTTGAGCGTAGCATCTAGCTCAGCATTGACTTTTGTCACTTGCTTTATTTGTGTAATAGACACTTTTAAGGCTCGTTCTAAAGAATCTGCATATTGACTAGAGATAGCTAATCGTTTCTCAAGCTCCGTATCTTTAACCTTTTTCTCGACAAAAACAGTGTGTTTAATCGAATCGCGGATATACTCCTTTACGACTTCATTTTTACCACTTGAAAGTAGTAGTTCTTTGTAGCGTACTTGTTCTTGTTTTTTGCTCGCGTACTGGTTATAACTAACAATACAAAGTGCAATGGTAAAACAAGACAATACTATAATAATCAAGTTTCTCATCTTAGTATTTTGTTAACTAGTTGTTGTGTTTTTGAACGATACAAACTATCTGTTGAAGTCTGTTGTTGCTCTAATGTGTTTACCTTATCCTTATAGAAAATCATGTTTTCGTAAAGGAGAATTCTGTCTTCTCTTTCTTTTAAGATTAGACCGTAAAGTTGTTTTTTTTCTGTTTCACAGTCCGTTGCAGAATCCTCCCTTTTATAAAAAATACCGATTAACATCCCACCGAATAACACTAACAATCCTATTAAAAAAGCAATTATTACAGCTTTAGGGTATTTCTGTATTTCTTCTATGCTGAAAGGCTTTGGTAATTCGGGAGTTGTTCTCATCTTATAAATTGATTTCTTTAAGCCAATCTTTTACTTCAAAACTTGGACATTCTTTTGTCCACTCGTTAGGAGTGATAATTCCATCTCCATTTAGATCAGGAGATAAATCTCGATGTCCAACAATTTTTGCATTTGGAAAAAGTTTTTTTGCTTCTCTAACTTCGTGTTCTAAGGCACATTTCTGCTGAACTGTTCGATTGTCAATCCCATTTTGCCCCCCGATATAACTAATGTGATAAGCTTTTGAATTAAAACCTTTCACGCCATTTGTTATCTGATCAGGGCTCGCAAGAGTAATAACATTGCCATTAGGTTCTATGAGTTTATGATAACCAGGCGACTTCCATCCAAGTACGTTTCTCCAAAATGCTTTAATTGAATCAACGGTTTGGTTTTGCGGTGCACCTGTACAGTGCACCACAATTAAAGACACCTCACGCATTACACACTCATTGCTTGTTGAAGTACAGCAACTCCCTCATATCCTTTTCTTCGAGCACGTCCACCACAGCGAACTAGGAAAGAGTAAATATCTCCATAGTAGGTTGGGTCTCCAATGTTTTCAAAAGCTTCTGTAGTACCAATAGCTTTCTCAAGCATCAGTTCATTCCAGAACAAACAACCATCTGAATCGTTTGCATCTGCTACTGCACCAAAAGCTTTGAAGGTTTTATCTTCTCCAAGAATATAAACACTAGAACGCTCCATGATCTGCCATCCTTGAACTTTGTAAATAACACCTGCTCTTCTTTCAGCTTCTGAAGTCGCTTGCATATAAGTTGCTGTAGTTGACGAGTCTGCAGGAAACATTTGCGCAATAGCATCAGCAGTAAGTAGTGCAAACATTTTACCTTCTGTCCATGCTTTTTGTCTAACAAAGTGTGTACGCATTTTTTGTAAGTCAACTAATGCAAAAGCTTTTCTCTTTCCTGTTGCACCAGGTACTGTTGCATCAACAATTTTCGTAGAATCTGTGAAAATAATGTTTGATTTAGGCAATTCTTTATTGTCACCAACTGGAGAAACAACAAAGTTGGTGAGCATACCTTCAGCAACTTCTTCACTAAGTCCTGCTATATCTTGATCTAAAATACTTCTGCGTTTATCATATGATAACTCTTTTGTATCAGCATTTACAATGTTCACTGGATCAGTTGTATACTCATCAATTAGATACAATACTTCAGTGTCTTTTCTCTGTTGAACTACTGCAGGTAATGTAGCTCTGTTTTTAACCACTTTGGATGGTGAGCCAGCTTGAGGAAGGTGAACAATTTTACCGTTGATGATGTTATCTGTTGAAACATCTGAAACGTGTTGTAAAAATGTATTGTCCTGAAGTAACTTTTCTTGAATGGTCTCTGACCAAATTTCAACTTGTAATCCCATAGTTTTATTTATTATTCGTTAGGTTCTTTATTGAACTGTTGTTTGAATCTTTCCCTGAAGTATTCAGGATGATTAGCTTTTAATTTTCCAAGGTGATTTCCTTTGTCAAGCTCACTCCAACTCATCGCATCATATGAACTTAATGCTGCTGTTTGCGTTTCAAGTTTATCTGCAATTGATATGCGTTTTGGAAGTGCTTTTAAAAGTTTAGTTCCTTGGTCATATCCACTTGATAGCACCATTTCCTCAATTGGAGCTTTTCCAGCTTCATCTAAACGACCGTCTTTAACAGCCTCTAAAAGTTCCTTGTCAAACTCAGCTTTTAACGAAGCTGTTTTTTCTTGTTTTAGCTTTTCTACTTCTGCTTTTAGAGTTGTGTTTTCAGCTGTTTTGGCTGTTAGTTTACCCTCTAATGATTTGACTGCTACAAGAACCTCTTGTTCTGTTGCATTATCTGCCAACTGAAAGTGTTGTAATACTTGTTTCATTTTTATCTCTTTGTTTATGGGTTTTGACTGTGCAGATAAACACAGCTCTTTAATTCGTTCTTGTGTCAACGCGTGACCTTTTTGGTCATAAAGGACAATCGTGTTTGCATTGGATGGAACTGCAACAAAACTGATTTCTTTGAGTTCACATTTAGTCAAGACCAATTCTCCATCGATGATTTGAAAATCCTCATCCTTAAAATCAAAACCAAGTGACGTCCCTACAATAGTCCCTGCAAGGATTTTTCTAACGACCTCTAATCCATCTACATCTTGAGTATCGAACTCAGGGGTTCCTGTAAATAAATGCCCTTCAAATTTCAGATTCGACCATGTCCCCAGTACATCCTTGGTTGTGTTTCGGTGATCATTTAAGCAGACACTATTTTTTAGAAACCGCTCTAATGAAATACCACTGTTTAATATTTTGAAGCCGTAATTATTGGCTTTGGTTTCGTCATTAAGTACATACGATTTCATTCTATTTTCTTGTTTGTTGATGCAAAGATTTAGCGAAAAAAACAGCCTCAAAAGTTGGCAATCTATGATACCCTAAAATCAAGGGTATCATACCTTCAGATTAAGGGTATGATACTTTCTCAACTTTTAGAGCCTTACTTAATACAGCACTTTTGTATAAAAAATAAGAGTATGGCACGAATGACTAAAGAGGTACAAGAGAAGAAAAAAGAGCATGCAAAGCTTTTGTTTATCAAAGAGAACATTGATTCACAAAAAGAAATATCAGAACGCGTAGGAGTCTCTGAAAAAACAATTGGGAGATGGATTGAGGAAGGTGCTTGGCGTAAGCTTAAGCGCAACATCATTTTGACTCGAGAAGAGCAAATGATCAACCTTATGGATGAGCTCGCAGAACTTAGTGAATCAATTAAAAAAAAAGAAGAAGGATCGCGATTTGCAGATCATAAAGAAGCTCAAATAAGAAGACAGCTTGTTAAAGACATCAAGGACTTGGAAACAAAAGCCATGCTTCCTGAGATAATCAACTCCCTAACCCAATTCTTGGACTTTGTAAGGCGCCAAGACATCGATGATACCAAACTATTAGCAGGTTATGTGGACCACTTTATAAAAGAAAAACTTCGTGGATAATGGCAGTAGTAAAAATGCAGTCTAGAGAAGATAAAGTTGCACTAGACTATTGGGGTGAATATTACAAATCGCTTCAAAATACAGAGATTGTCGATACCTCAGAACCTGAAGAACAGAAACAGGAACGTATTAAACGACTGGAAGCAGATCCTGAAGAGTGGTTTAAATACTACTTTGAAAAGTATTGTTCTGCTGAACCGATGCCTTTTCACAAGAAATCGACTAAACGAGTATTAAATAATCCTGAGTGGTATGAAGTACGTCCATGGTCTAGAGAACTGAGTAAATCAGGGCGGACCATGCTTGAGATGCTTTATTTACATTGTACAGGAAAGAAGCGATTTACTTTAATGATATCAGCAACCAAAGATGCTGCCGAACGTCTTTTAAAGCCATACAAATTAGCTTTTGAAAAAAACCCTCGTTTAAAAAATGACTATGGAGATCAGGTCAATTATGGAAGTTGGGCATCTGACGATTTCACTACAAAAATAGGTGGGCGCTTTATAGCTGTTGGGGCAGGACAAGCTCCCCGTGGAGCTCGAAATGAAGAATTACGTCCTGATTCCATTATCATGGATGACTTTGATACAGATGAAGAATGTAGAAACCCTGATTTAATCGATAAGAAATGGGAGTGGTTTGAACAAGCTGTATATGGAACTCGATCTATTTCAAATCCTATGCTTATCATTTTTAATGGAAACATCATAGCTGAGAACTGTTGTATTAAAAAAGCAATGGAAGTTGCAGATTGCTTTGAAATAGTAAACATCCGTGATAAGGATGGAAAGAGTACATGGCCTACAAAGAACACGGAGGAAATGATTGATAGGGTACTTTCAAAAATTTCAAAAGAAAGTGCTCAAAAGGAATATTTCAACAACCCTATTGTCATGGGTAAAACATTCGAAAAGATAAACTATGGTAAGATGAGACCACTTAAAGATTACAAGTGGTTAATCGCGTACACAGACCCCTCTTATAAAAAGAATGGCGATACTAAAGCAACAGCTCTAATAGGTAAGTGGAAGGATGAATATCATGTCCTAAAGATTTATTGTGGTCATGTAACAACAGCTCAAATGCTAGATTGGCAATATGATATTCTAAACTATGTCAATGATAAAGTGCCAGTGTATTTCTTGATCGAATGGCCTTGGATAGACGATATGTTGAAAGTAGAAATAAAACTAGCCAATGCAAGGCATGGTATTACACTAGCACTCAAAGCAGATGAGAGAAAGAAGCCCGAAAAATTCTACAGAATGGAAGCTAATCTAGAGCCATTGAATAGAAATGGAAAACTAATCTTTAATGAGGATTTAGAAGGCACCCCATATATGAAGGAAGTAGAGTTTCAATTCAAAGCTTTATCGCCAAAATCAAGGGCGCACGATGACGCCCCTGATGCAGTAGAAGGAGCAGTATGGAGTGCTAACAATAAAGCTAAACAGAACACTGCGCCTCCAAAGGTTTTTAAGCATAAACAGAACCAAAAACGATATTAAGATGTATTCAAATTATATAAAAATAGAAGAGTTTAAAACTCACGCATATAATGAGGAAATAGATGAAATTATTAGACAGGATGAAACAATTGCTTATGCCTGTATTGATATGGCTATTGAATTCGTATCATCTAAACTGATGAAACATTATAAGATAGATGAGATTTTTACAGCACAAGGCAAAGATAGAAATCCTCTAATTCTAAAAGTTGTCAAGGACATTGCACTATGGGAGTTAATAGGATTGTGCAATCCTTCCATTGATTACAATGACAAGAAATTTAGATATGAGGAATCAGTATCATGGCTCACAGCTGTATACAAAGGAATGCCAACCACACTTCCTAAACTTGACGAGGAGCCAAGCAAAGCAAACTCCTTTACTTGGAACTCAAACCCCAAACGAACTAATCACTACTAATTATGGCACGAAACTTATTAAGACAGAAAAGAAATAAACTAAATGGTAAGACCATAAAAGTAAGTCAAACCGTTGTGGTGAAACCTCCACAGCGAACTAGTACAGGTATTGACCGTTGGAAGTCTGCCATGCAACAAGCAGATCGCGGACGTCGTGCAAATCTAGTTGAGTTATATGATAACTTACTAATTGATACGGTGCTTAGTGATTCTGTAGGAAAGCGTATCCGAGCCATAACAAACTCAGATATCGTTTTTCAAAAAGATGGAAAAGAGATTGAACCTATTATGGATTTGATCGATACCCCTGCCTTTGAGGAATTACTTGAGGAGTGTATGAAAACAAAGTTCTATGGTAAGTCTATCATTGAACTTGACTTTACTAACGGATTTACTGTTACTTCGATTGACAGGCGACACCTCAATACTGAAACAAAACAAATACTAGCCAATCAGTACGATACACATGGAATAAGCTACGAAGAGCCTAATGATTTTATATTAAACTTAGGTAAGGATAATGATTTAGGGTTATTTTTAAAGACTGCTCCTCATGCCATTTTCAAACGAAATGGAGGAGCTGACTATGCACAGTTCTGTGAACTGTTTGGAATTCCAATGTTAGCAGGTTTATATGATCCTGAAGACGAGACAGGTCGTCAAGAAATGGAAAACGCATTTGCCAATCGCGGTTCAGGCGGTTCGGTAGTTATGAGTAAAAATTCAGAAATAAAAACGATTGGTGAAAAACAAACAGGCAATGTTGACATACATGATCGCTTTTTAAAACGTTGTGATGAGCAAATTCTAATCGGTGTTATTGGTCAAACCATGACAACCTTAGACGGTTCTTCTTATAGCCAAGGTAAAGTGCACCAAGATGTAGAAGATGAAATAAACAAAGCAGATAGACGATTCATTCAACGTATTCTAAATCAAGAATTATTGCCACGGTTAGCCAAACGCGGATATCCTGTAGAGGGGGGATGGTTCTCGTTTCCAGAAAAAGAAAAAGCACTAACTAAAAAAGAGCAACTTGAAATAGCAGAAAAAGTGCATTCGTTAACTGAGCATGGCATCGATGAAAAATATTGGTATGAGAACTTCGGACTTCCTAAAGGAAATCGTAAAAAGAAAGAGAGAAAAGAACAACCCTCTAAAGAAGTACAGGAAGAAGAAGAATCTGAAACTAAAGAAACTCCTAAACAAAAAAATAAGCAAACACTTAGTGCTAAGGTAAACTTTGGGTTTTGGAGAAGAGTAGTTGATTTTTTTCAACAAGCTCCTCGATAGAATTTAAACTATACGAGGAGCTTGATTGGAAAGCTCTAGGTGATAAATACAATAACTCTTGCACTCATTCACATACATTAAGTTCAAAAACACCTGATTGGGCTGACCTTATGGCTAAAGAATGGATGGATGTAATTAAAGGGATGTATAAAGCTAAAGGAGTCCCTGAAAACTTTGTCTCAACACCAATAGTTCAAAAGCAAGGACAAGAGTTTAATAAGGCTATTAACAGTCAATTTGGTGATATAGATTTTAATTCCCCTGATTACATTTTAAGAGAAACACTTAAAAAAAATACGTGGGATTTCAGTGTAGCAAAGAACTACACTGACAATATTAGATTGAACAATTTACTGTTAAATGAAGATGGAAGTTTAAGATCCTGGTCCGACTTTAAATATGAAGCGAAAAAGGTTGTAGGAGAATCAACACGCTATTTAAAAACAGAATATGATACAGTAGTCGCTTCTGCTCAAATGTCGCGTATATGGCAAGATTTACAAGCCACAAAGGAAATATTTCCTTATGTACAGATGGTTGTTGTAAAAGATGATAGAACCTCGGATACCTGTACACCTTTGGCTGATGTTATTTTTTCTGTTGATGATCCAGCACTTATCTACTATTGGCCTCCGAATCATTTCAATTGTCGTACAACAATTAAAAAACTTCGCTATGGTGTTCCTACGGAAAAATATGAACTACCTGAAATTCCTCAAGAATTTAGAAACAACGCAGGAGCTACTGGAGAAGTGTTTACAAAAGATAATAGTTACATTGCTAATACACCTCAAGAGATACTTAAACAGGGTAGGGAATTATTTGAACAAGATAAAATACAAAGTCGATATGATGACATTCCATTTAATAGTCAATCATACAATAACAACGGAGTTTTAGAGATTTTCACCAAGGGAAAACAATTTAAACATGAACAAGCAAAGAATATCAAAACACTTGAGATACTTTGTAACCTAGGTAAAAAATATCGACTGCTGCCTGTTATTGAAGATGGCTTAACCAATCCTGATGCACTGAACCTAATCACTAACAAGTTGGTGGACATTAAAGTTGCAGATGGTACTAATGGGAAAAACATCATTCAAGGAGCGATGAAAGAGGCTAGTAGACAAAAAGTATCTGAAGTAATTATTAATCTGAATAATACTCCTAATAGCTATCGAGAAATGTACTTAGGTCTAAGAACAACACTTTTGGCTAAAAGAGCTAAGAATATAAAAAACATTATAATCATATTCCCTGATAGAACAGTTAAAGAATATGATGTAGAAACAATTCTAGCTAAAATAACAAAGAGGTAAACTAACAATAATTAGTTTACCTCTCGGGGGGTGCGGGATGCTCTCAAACAAGTTGAGTCCCTCACCAGTTGGTACAAATATACAAAAATTTAAATACAATTTAAAACCCGTTTAAATGGCTAAAAAATCAGCAGAACAGTTTGCTCGTATTCAAGAGCGTCTTGCGAGCACTCTTAGGGTTTTACCTGAGATAATAGGTAATGAAGTAGTTAACTTTTCTCTCCAAAGTTTTGAACAGAAAGCATGGAGTGGAGATAGTCAAGAAGTTTGGCCCAAAAGAAAAAATCCTACCAAATGGGGTAAACCTGATGATACAGGAAGAGCATTGCTTGTTAAAACAGGAAAACTAAAACGATCGATTAGAATTACTCGCATTGTTAACAATATTGTATATGTGGGTGCAGGTGGTAGTGATATTCCCTATGCAAGAGTTCACAACTATGGATTTAGAGGAACGGTTAATCAATCTGTTCGAAGCTTTACTCGAAGAGATCGCTCAGGTAAACTAGTTGAAATAAAAGCTCATAATAGAACTATAGAACAGAACATACCTCAAAGGAGATTCATTGGAGGAGAAAAAGACTCACCCTATCTAAAAGCACGACTAAGACGTATATCAATCGCAGAACTAAGAAAAATATTGAAATAGAATGGAACAATTATACTTAAAATTAGAGGAACTCTTAAAGGAAATAAAAGAGATCCGTTACATCGATTTAGATACAGGACAATTGCAAGAGGAAAATCCTCCAATAGCATATCCTGGAGCTTTAATTCAAATTGATATGCCAAGTTGTGAGGATATTGAAACAAAAACACAACAAGTACAAGCGTACTTTAAAATTCAAATCATAACTAAAGCACTTGGAGAAACAAACTCACTAGCACCCAAAGAAGTCAGAGAAAAATCTCTTGAATGGTTAAGATTACAGGACGAGGTTTATAAAAAACTACAAGGGTATTCTGATCAGAACTTTTATTCCTTTAGTCGTAAAAGTGGAAGAAATGAAAATCTTAGAAAAGGTCTAAGGATATTTGCCCTGCAGTTTGAGACCTCTTGGCATGATTATACTGCCAGTTCATAGAAGGATAACTGTCTCGGAGTTCACTTATACTAATCTGCTTGAGTTCGACAGTAGTAATTAGTTCAGCATTTTCAGCTAGTAAATCGGTAATGCGAGCTTGAGACAAGAAAAACTCCTGTTCTAATAGTTCAAGAACAGTAGAGAATTTCAATGCCATTAATGTAGAATAGAAATAGAAGCGAGCAACCATTTGTTGATTTCGCTTTTGAATAAGTCCCTCATTGCGACCTTTTCGAGTACTATTTAAAACTACACTTGACATATTCACAAAATTAACAAACCCCAACCTGTTTTGCAAGTTGGGGTTTGTTATTAAAAATCGTTATCAGACTTTTGGTTCATAGACCTTATAAAGCTGTTTTGATACATTGTTAGATACTTAAATACTATAACAGCATCAGGCATTTCTTCAGTTATCATAGTAGGAACTAAAGGTATTCTTACATCAACTAGAAACTGTTTTTCCAAATCACTAAATATCAATCTATATTTACCTTCTTTCACAATGACTTTACCATTAAAATAAAAAGTAACAAGATCATATGTTTTTTCTGTTTTCCTTCCTCTTTTTCTCTCTCCAACTACATAACTTTGTGAACTAGCTTTAAAAAGTATTTCCCCTAGATCTTCATTCTTACTTAAAATCTCTGTATTAGCGTCTCTATTTTTTGAGACTATCCACTTTATTGCATTACTATACAAAGCTTCTTGATTTAAAGTGGTATTTACAATAGTATCCATTTTATACATTCCTGTAACTTCGTCACGCACTAGTTTTTGACTGTATCCTTTTAGGGACAGAAATAATATGATAAGTAGTAGTTTTTTCATTTTAACAAAATTATTATTCAAAATTAAACATTAAAACCTTGACAAGGTTAACTAAAACAAAAAAAGAGTTAACCACGTAAGTAGCTAACTCTTTTTATTAATATTCATTTTCAAAGTATCGTCCATTTATAAAACGACTCAAATGCGCTTTGGCTATCTTCTTAGCAAACAGATGATCTTCATAGGCCTTCAACGATTGAAAACATTTCAACACATCTATTTCACTGAGTTTATTAAACGCTTTCTCAGCATCTTGTTTTGAAACCTTGTAACCATACAATTCCCAAAGTGCATCAAAACTTAAATCAGCTGGAGCTTTTTCGACTTTAAATTTTTTACGCATATTAGGATCTTGAATCCATGAGGTTTGAAGTATTTCTTCTGTCTCAGGAAACCGTTTACTATAGAGCCATTGTTTTTGCGCTTCGTTTAGCAATTGATTCTTTTCAAACGATCTTAAAACACCTTTTAAATCATATTTAAAGACAAATTCAAGTCCAATTTCCAATCCTTTTACTTTGTATATTGTCAACATGTATATTCTATTTTTTGGTGAATCTCATCTTTTAATTTACTCAGTAAAGAGTAGTGAAGTGCGTTATGTTCTCGTACATGAGGAATAATAATGTTCAACAGTTCAAAAAATGCCCACCCTTCATAATACTTCAACTTAACACTGTGTTTCTTTTTATCAAACATGGCTGTCTGTCGTTCCAATGTTTTACACTTCTTTTCAAAACGATCTGACAACTCCAATCCAATAGATACCCAAACTTTAGCAAGCCCCTTAGAACCTCTAATCTGATTTATTTGTGTAAACCATTTACCTAGAGCAAAAAGTGTATCTGTGCTGATTTTTAATTTGACTTCCATATTAAGTTTCAATTACTGTTTTAATAACTTGACCACATTGGTCACATATAATATTTAGATGTTCTACAGTACAGTTGCTTTTTACAACTTGACTGTGTTTTGGTCCATCATGTTTGCATTGGTCATCTTTCATGATCTTTACATAAATAAAATGAAACTACAACACCTAATAACACGCCTAATAACACTCCTAATAACACTCCTATTACCAATCCTGCAGATATACCTCCAGAGAATATTAGCCATTTCATAATTACTTCCATTTCTTCTTTATTATCTGTTCAAGTGCATACACAATCTTTGACACTTCAAACTTGTTCATCTTTGAAAGTGGTTTTTTTACAGGACTACGATCACTTTTTAACCATTCACCGAAACGTTTCATATCAGCTACGTTACGCCCTCTTAGTTCAGTTACAATATCTAACTGATGCAGTAACGAAAGAATGGTAGTATGTTGCTTATTTTTACTGTCAAATTTCTCCCATTCATCGTGCATGGCTGACTTATCGCCTTGAGCAAGCAATATTCGGTTTGCTTGTTCGAATGTTAAGTCATTCAAACTTGTCTTTTCATTAGAACCAGTTGCCCATTGAACAAACTCTTCTTTTATATCTTCCTTGAAGTTACAGTTCTTCCGAATCGCCAACTTCTGCTGCTTTGTTGCTGTCATAATCTTCTAGTGGACAGTTATCAGGTATTTTAAGTTTATAATGTTCGGGGTTGTCATAACCGTAGTCTAACAAAAAGGGATTTATTTTACTTTCCTCTATACTTTCTGAGAATGCACAAATCACACAATAAAACGTATTCCCTCCTTTCTCTACTAATATCCGTTTATGGTCACAATCACTGCAACTTGTAATTACTTTTGCGATCTTAACTCTATTCATAGCTAAGAACTTTTAATTTGATCATAAAAATGTAATGCATTAGCTATTTTTTCAGCCTTGTTTTTTGCAGCTTTTTCACATTTTTCTTCATTCCCTAAAGCCACTAAAACAACAGCATAAGGGGTTTTAGCTGCATTGTTTTCTTTTATTAAATATGAACCTTTACCAGTCCAACTAATAGGATCATATTCTACTATATATTTCTTTTTACTCATTATTTTTCAATTCTTGATTCAACATAAATTTCAATTTCTTCTAAGAGTTTTGATACTCCATATTCTGTACAAGGTTTTTCTAATACAAAACTTTGCCTATTATGGATTGTATTAAATTGTGAAGGAAAACAAATTAGTGTAAAATAGCTGTTACTATGATTTGTAAAGCTAAAGTGAAAACCTTTGCTCTGCAGAGTATCTAAATAACTCTGCAAAGCGTTTAAACTATCTATCATACTAAAGTTGTTCTTTATTAAAATAACACAGATAGTAGTACATCTGTCTTTCTTCATCCCAACCTTTCTCTACAAACTTGTCAGCACTTTCAGGGTTGATAAAGTCTAACTTGATTTGAATATTAGTATCTAAGTTGATTACATTTTTAATCTTCTTTCTTGCATCTTGTACAGCATGATTAGCAATTGGGAAAGAAGTAAGATCTTCAATGCTGTATTTTTCACCCTTATCTAATTTGTAATTCTTGAACTCAGATACCAAATCAGGATTTTCAATCACTTCATCTATGAAATTAGATTCTTCAAAATCATCATTCTTGGCAAAGTAGTTTACAGAGCGATTCATAAACATTACTTCTTCCTTTCTATCTTCTGCAGGAAGGACAACATCCTTTGCAAAGTCTTGACAAAACTTTAGATACTTTTTAGTGTAGTAAGTTTCATCTTGGAAGATATCAACTGATAGAAAGTTTTCTAACCAATAGCGGGCATCATATCTATTATTATCAAGAGTTAACACCTTATAACCATCCTCTTTTTTATAGTTAAAAATGATACAACCTTTATCCAGTTTATTAAGATTTATACCTCTTTCTAATTTCATCTTAAGAGTAGAGTTATCATTTTCAAATTGGATAAAATCTGTCTTTATCTCACTTTTGAAAATACCCACAGCATCTACAACATTATTATCAATAGAGGCATTCTTTAAAAGTGCGATATACAATTCTCCATTTTTAATATGTGGATGGTTAGATTGGTCGTATAGATGCCTTGCTATTTTTTGAGATACTTCTTGAAATCGTTCAGGATGTTGTAACACTTCATTAGTATATTGATACATCTCATTAAATTCTAAATCAACATCATTGGCAAACTGATAATAGTTCTCTTCTTTCTCTCTAAATGATTTGAAGAAATACTCCTTTAATAAAGGAGCTATTTCATCAGTTAACTTATAAGATTCTTCTGACAGAAATAATTCTTCATTTCTACTTTTGTTTCCAACCTGATGGATTGATAAGTCTTGTATTTCTACATTAAATAAATTAATCATAGTAAATAGTGTTTTTAGATTGCTGCAAAATTTAAACTGATATTCTTCCAAGCCCCATTCTTATCTCGCTCTTCAAATAGGATATAATCTTTAGAGTGATTATAACTGTAACTCTCTTTAAGTAAAGCAATTCCTTTCGTCCAGTTATTATCATCAAAACGATCTTCTAAAGCATATAATTTCTGAATTAAGTTGATGTCTAATTCATCCTTCTTGCGTTCTAATAGAGAAAAAATAAGATCTTTTGTGTCTGCATCACTTTCAAAACGTGTATTCACAAAATCAATAATGTGTTTTTCGGCCTGATCAGCTCTCTCATCAAAGAACCCTTTACCTTGTTTTCGATAAGTAATTCTTAAATCACCATCTTGAATTCTAAAATTACCTTTACTATCTGAATGTCTTTCAGAATATTCTTGTAACAAAACATATACTGTTTGCATAGTTTCAAATGCTTGCTTTTTGAAATCCTTTAAATCACTAGATATGTGTTTTGCAATACCGCATAAGTTTATAATACTTTCTTTCTTTAAACCTTCGTAAGCATTGCGGTGTTTTTCTCGTTCAATGCGTTGTTGTTCATTTCTTTTTTCTAATTCTTTAGTCAACTCTTCAGTTGTCATTTCAGTTACTGTCTTCATAACACTCTATTTTAAAATCCATAATACTTTTTGTTCTATTGGGTCCTTGTACTCACTAGCAGGAACTTCTTTACCTTCTATGACATAATACAAGACTCTATCTTGGTGATAGCTGCATGGAGGTTGTCTCCAGTTACTATCTTCTATAAGCTTTATTGCCTTGCCTATCTTATCTGTTAACTTGGTTGATTTATCTAATATGTTTAAATGACATAGATGCCTTTCATAAGATGTCAAGAAACTATATAGAAGATCAAGAGCTAACACCTGATGCAATATCATTTTAGTTTGGTGACTGTTTTTGCTCATCTTGTTGATTTAATTTCGTTTCTAATTCTTTTTTATCCTGTAGGACCAAAGAATAATTAGGATGCGAACCGTTATGTTTTAACCATTCTTCCAATTCTCTTATTTTAACCTTTATCTGTTCCATAGTTAATTGAGGTTTGAGTGTGTTAGTTCTTTCCTTTTTAATTTTGGTAACAATGCACCAGGATAATTTTTGAAGATCTCGTTTGTAACATCTGCATAAAAAGCGTTTTTATCTTTTGCAGGTAAATGTTTATAAGACTGAATCTGCTTTACAAATAGTTCTTCTAAATCACTGTAATGCTTTCTAAAGTAGTTTTGTAATGCTTTACTACTGAGTGATAACTGAAACGCTTTAGGACTTTTATTGAAACTTCCACACCATTCAAAATAGGTTTCCAAAACAACTTGATCATAGTGATCAGGTGTTATCTCAAGTAATTGAATAATTTCTTTTCTCATTGTCTTACAGTTTTACCCTTTTAATAATAATTTTGTTTGACTTCGTTGATATCCCTCTTCCCATATGATGTAGGAGCCATATGCTTCAAATCTATTTTTCTCTATAACAGCTTCGAATTTTCTAACATTGACTCTTATATCACAATCATAGTATATTGCTTCTGCTACTGCTCCCATAGGTAGATTTCCCCTTATAGCAGATACCCATATGAAAGTGGTGTTTTGAAACTTCTCAATGAAGTTGAAATAATCTTGTACTTTACATCCGCGAAAGAAGTATTGAACACTATCTATTATCACTATCTTGGGTTGCCTAGGTCGGTCAAGTCTTACTGTCAATTCTTCCAAAGTCTCTTGACTAAATATAAATTTGCTCTTAACAGATTTGATATTGGATCGTTCTAAAGCCATTTTAAATGATTTTTTCATTCCCTCTTCCAAAGTATCGTAATGCACTCGATAGGAGGCGCACAACATCTTTGCAAGTTGTAGGAGATAGGAAGTTTTTCCGTGCCCTGAATCCCCACATACAATCCATTGACTATTGCCTAACTGCGGACTGCCTAAATGAGCTTCCCAATCTTCATGAATCTTGATGCTTTCAAACTTCTTACGCGATATATCTTCATAGTTAAAGGCTCGCTTGACTTTCTTCATTTATCAAATAGTGTTTATCAATATCTCTTTTCACACGGCGAAGGTCTCCTTCACAATTATTGTAAATCATAAAAACTTGTTCCTCATCAGTAATGCCATTAGCATAACAAATAGCAGCTACATCTTCAACAGTGATTGGAGATAGTTTTAAGTAACTTCTACCAATACGTGAACGAAGTTCTTTGTATCCGATTTTATCCAACACACAACCTCTCTCAATACGTTTCTTCAAAGCAGGAACTCCTGATATCACAAATCCACAATGTCCATCTAACGCATTATAAAAATCCATAAAGAGATCAAGGGATGGATCTTTTAGTTTGTCGATTTGATCAATGATAACTATTGGCTTATTTAACCCTTTGATATGATCAATAAATCGAAAGATCAAAGTTTCAATAGTTCCTCCTGTTTCCAACCCACAAGCTCTAACCAATTCTCGCATATAGATTTTCTTTGTCCAGTAGTTGTTACATTCTACGAATATGACATTTCGGTTTTGTTTGGCGTATTCTTTATATGTATGCGTTTTTCCTGCTCCTGCATCATGACTAATACACACACTTATTGAACGTCTTTGAACACTGTTTAAAAGGTTATTTAACTGTGTATAATTGTTTGTTATTGCTGTTTGCCATCCAAAGGTGATCCCTAAGTTCATACGTACTTTGTTCCACATTTCGTCTTTAATCAAATCCCATTTAAGGTTAATCATTTGGCTTAAAGTGGCTGGACTAACTCCTGCCTTTACAGCTAGTTTATTTTGTGAGCTTTTGGCTGACATTATTTTTAACTGCTCTACTATCTTCTCTTTTTGCAATCTATCCATAGTGTTATAGTTATAATTGGTTTAACAAACTTTCATGTGCTTCTGCATAAGCTCGACGAGCTTTAGGTACATCACCACCCATTTTTAGTATAAATTCTTGTTCTTCAATTAAAGTATCAGGCGTAATCCCTGTTCTATTTCTTAATTCTTCCAAAGCTTTCATATCACGCTCTTTTTCTAATTTTCGAACAGCAAAATCGTTTTCATAATTATCGCCTGCTTTTCTAAATCCATGTAATCCATGTTTGCGTTTTGGTTCTGCATTGGCTACAAAAACAATCTTATCTTCATTATTTTTCTCAAATAGTTGGATATAACCATCCATAAAGTCAGGATCAAATCGCACGATGAATTTCTTACCTACATTCACTCGTCTGAACTCTAAATCCACATTTCCCTCTGAATCATAAACCTCATAGATGTACTTATTATCTCCAACTTGAATTCCTAATCCATGAGCTTTATAGGTAATAGGCTTTTTAGCTTCTTCAATCCACATTTTATCAACAATCTCTTTAATACTTAAAGACTCCTTACGAGGCATTTCTTGTTGATACACTTCATTGCGACTTAACTTCTCGTAATGTGGATGCTCTCTGTTATTCCACATATTCACAACAGAACCAAAAGCTTCTACTAATTCATCAGTTGTTTTTAAAAAGGCTCTATTCTCATTAATAAAGTCAGTATTCATACGGTTGTCTGCTCGTCTAACCTTGATACTCTGTCCATCACTAAACCAAAATCGATTAACAACCTCGTCTTGAAATCTTCTAAAAATGTTTTCTACTGGACCTTTACTAACCTTTGCTTTATGAGCATGATGAAATCCACCTTCTTTAGCTACGAGTTCATCATATAACCCTTGCATTCGTCCTGATTTATGTCCTGATTGATTATCATAAGTCAAATAGTAAGGTCTACATTGTGCTTCATTTACTGCCATCTTCACTGCTCTAAAGTGTTCAATGTGATTCTCACTAAATCCGAGACTCCATCCGATGATCTTCTCACTATACACATCGACTACTAAATCGACTTTAAGTTTACTACCCATTTTATTGCTACTATCTTCCCAGTAATGTATCCAGTCAAGTTTACTACCATCTATACTCCAATAGTAGTTAGGGAATAATTCTACTTTGTCGATCGAAAGGGTATGACTATATTTTTTGTTGTACTCTTCAATACCATGTCTACCAAGCATCCAAACTCTTTCTTGAGCAGGTTCCATCAACCATCTATATACAGCACTTTCTGTAAGTATTGACCAACCTTTTATTTTTGCCATTTCTTCATAGCGTTTTAAGAGTTCAGGTATCTTGATCTTATTAGGTTGTGCATACATAACAAGTAAGTAGTCAGCGATATCATCTTTTATGATCTGTGCATTCTTTTGTCCTTCTCCTTTATGAAGGAAAGTTGAATATCCATTCTTTAGATAATCTTTATACTTAGCTTGTAGTCTTCTCGAATTCCCAGGAAGGGAATAAACAAAAGGTCTATTATTTCCTTCTCTTACATTCACATTAACCAAGTCATTCACAGCTTCACTAATATTTTCCCATACTTTAGTCTTCTTACTCCCAAAAGTTCGATTGCTTACTCGTACATCACTGAGGATTATTTGAATTGCATTAAGTATAATTGCATTAGTAGTTTTCTCAATCTGAGCATCCTCACTAAGCGGTTTACCATCAGGCTTTCGGTGTTCTGAGAAGAACTTTGCAGCATTGATATCAGGTTCGATGTAATCCATTAACTTATTTCTTACTACAGTTTCATTTGGATCACCTAATTTTTCAATACAAATCTTTTTGATATCTGTTGGTAAGTCATAGTAACTCACCATTGCTTTATTTCCTTTACCTCTTCCTTCATTTGTACGTATTAACTTACCTCTTCTAACATAGCTTTGATATGTATTGTAAGCCATTAACATCCAATCCTCGTAAAGTAGTTGTGCCGGTATACTCAGTATGTTATTGTGATATTCATACATAAGCGTTAGGTTATTAATTAATAATACTATCTAAGACTACCTTTTGAACATCATTTAAAGCTTTCACAGCTTTGTTATAGTCTTTTTTAATTGCATCAGCAGTCAGATTGTCGCGACCACCACTCAAACAACGTCTAACATAATCCTCGGTTATTTTGTACTTCTTACTTAGCTGTATAATAACTACTTGATTATATTCATTCCTCTTTTTATTTTTTTCCATACATTTACCTGTTTTTAGTTTTTGTCCCTTCGTACAGGACAAATATAGAAGATAATTTTCAACAACACCAAATGTATTGGTGGTAATTTTCAACAAGTATGTATAATATTTTAGACGCTTTTATAAAAATAGCTGAAAATCAAGGAATTAGTATAACTAAATTAGAAACTCAAATAGGAGCAAGTAAGGGTGTTTTATCTCGTGCCATATCTAAAGAAAGCGATATTCAATCAAAATGGATAATGAGTTTAGTTGAAAATTATCCCCAGTATAATACAGAGTGGATACTGACAGGTAAAGGTTCAATGTTAAAAAATCAAACTATAGACCATAATATAGTTGCAGAACCGACACCTTCGAATAGAAAGACGATTGATCCTTTAAAAGATGTTCAAAGGATCCCTTTATTTAATCTTACAGCAACGATGGGATTATTACCTAAGTCAAATGGAGATTTTGATGATGAGTATGTGGTAGATTATTTAAGTATCCCTAATCTACCAAGTGTAGATGGTGCTATTTATGCAACTGGAGACAGTATGTATCCACTACTCAAGGCAGGAGATATTGTTGCGTTTAAAAAAGTAGATGTTGATCTAGATAATATTTTCTTTGGAGAAATCTATATTCTGTCAATTTATATTGATAGCCATTCAACATATAAAACAATAAAATTCTTACAAAAATCTGAGAAAGGGGATGACTATGTAAAATTAGTAAGTCAAAATCAGCATCACAGGGACAAAGACGTCCCTATAGAAAAAATTGCAGCAATGGGGCTTGTACGTGCATCTATACGTATCCATAACTAATAATGAGAGGTGTTTTAGGGTTAATTAAATTCAAACAATTGATTATCAGATATATAAAAAGAATAGACGTGTGTTTTATATGTCATTACACCCTATTCAATTATTGTTTTCGCATACTTTAAATGCTTATAGTAAGTATATAGAAGCTTTGTATTGATACTTTTTACAGTACATTATGCACACCTAAGTGCACACCTAAATGCACACCTAAGTGATTTAACACGACAATTTGTAGTTACTAAACAATGGCAGTATGAAAGTCATTTGTAAGTTGTTTAAACGATATTCAGACATTACTTAATAATGTTTAAACACCATATAAAAACGCCGTAAAAGCCTATTTTAAAGCTATTACGGCGTTTTTTACACCTCATTAGGTATTTATATGGTAGTATAACTGTTTAAATGGTTAAACGGTTCTTACTATATGGTAGTAAAATGGTAGTTAATGTACATTTCTATTCTATTTCATTTTCAACCTTTTTTATAGCTAAACCCTTGATTTTATTGATGTTTTCGACCTTTTTTATATTCTTAATCTTTGTACATTTCTATGTATGCCCTATAAAATATGAACCTTACAGTTTGTGAATTTTTGAAAATAAAAGTAATTAGTGATATCTAAAAACACTAGTTTTCGGTGATATTCAAAGAATTATGGCTGTATCTAGATGTCACTTACGTGGCAATAGGTGTTTATGATTTGTGTTTTTGGTGTTTATTAAGGTGTTTTTTACTGATATACGAAGAAAAGGCTTTCGATAGTTTTAGCATTAATTACTTATTATTTTTCTTTTTTACTTATTTATTTTACTTATTTCTCTCTTTGTTATCGAAAAATCGGCTGTATTCGCACTTTTATTTTTGAAATAAGTCACTATTAGCGAATGTTTATTTGAAAATAAATCTCAAAATTAGGATTGAAAATAACAATTTTTCAATTATACGCTATAGGTATATTGAGTGTTATTCATTTGTATGGTGTTTTTGAGGGGGTAATTATTCTTAATTTTAATAAATTATTGAGTAAAATTTATTAAAAATTGTAATATGATTAGAAAAGTTATTCCATTAATGGCGTTGTTTGCAACTGGTTTTGTAACTGCCCAAGTTGGTATTGGAACAGTAACTCCTACTAATTCAAGTCAACTTGACATCGTCTCAGATAAAAAGGGGGTTTTATTTCCGAGAGTCACGTTAAAAGGCGAAAAAGATAAGTCACCTATTGAAGGTGATTTAGTAGAGAGTTTATTTGTATATAATTTAGGAGATGTTAATTTACCTGCTGGCTTCTATTATTGGGATAAGGAGAAATGGGTGCGTTTACTCAATTCACAATCCTATGTTAATACGACAAACGTTAGTTTTAGTTTGATTGATGATTTTCTAACGGTTACAGATTCAGAAGGGAATACTGTTGCTATGGCAGTAGAAGATATTGCGGCTAACGCAAAGTTTATCACAGAAGTAGTAAATAAATTAACGGGGAAATATGGAAACGTTTACTACAATACGGGTGATCATCGTTTCTATTATATTAAGGAGGATGGTACACACCAACTCATTACTTGGGATGATCTCAATACAACCAACGTAAGTTTTACGTTGGAAGATGATTTTCTAACGGTAACAGATCTTGATAATAGATCCGTGAAACTACACGTTCAAGATATTGCAGCAAATTTAACTTTCGTTCGCAAACTTATTGATAACTCTAGTTTCATTTCAGAATTGGTTAATAAGCTAAAAGGCAAATATGGAAACGTTTTCTACAACGTAACAGAAAAGAAACTCTACCACATTAAAGAAGACGGAACGCAAGAAGAGATCGATTGGACAGATTTCAATACGACTAACGAGAGCTTCACTTTAGTAAACGATCAATTGACAATTACGGATTCTGACGGTAATAAAGTAGAACTTGCAGTGAGTGAGATTGCTAATAATTCTACGTTTATCACAGAATTGACCAGCAACGAAGAGTTCGTAACGAATATTACCAACAATACCGATTTCATCAC